>CAMYKE010000153.1:0-1598 GCA_947258895.1 uncultured Pseudomonadales bacterium
ATACCGCGAACGGAAATTTCCGAGGCGCCGCCATTCTCGCGGTGCGAAGCCGCGCCGGTAATCGTCTCCAGTGCCTCACCGATAGACAAGGCGGGAAGCGCACCGATTTCCTCGGCATTCATGCCGTCGACAATTTCAGTTGAATTCCGTTTGAGGTCGAGCTGCCCCTGAATCGTCGCACGAGTCCCCGTTACAAGGACTTCTTCTACCGGCGCCTGCTGGGCATTCGCCGCCATTGCAACAAGGGTCGAAATTGTGGTTGCCAAAAGCGCGTTACCCGGAAAGGGGCTTTTGCGAAAACGCGGGTGCGCAATTTGATTGATGGTTCGAGACATGATTTTTCCCCTGCTGTAACTGGCTGTTGCGGGCATTTGGAAACAACCCCAACCTTATATGTGATATTTGTTTTGAATCGAGCTATTGACAGCCCAATTGATGTTACATTTGATGTAAATTAATGTCAACATAATTGGTAATTTTGTAATATCGTATTGGTAATATACACGATTACAAATCGCGACCGCCTCCCAACGTCCTCATCCCGGTACGTTGCTACTGCTGATCGCTTTCGCCTGGACCGTCTGTAATGCCTGAAAGTCCCGTGTGTAAACGTGAACCAGGCAGTGAGCGATGGCGGCCGCGAGCTGGCGATAAGGAAAATCTGCTTTTTCAGGGTTTGACGACACGCTTCCTGCCTCGCTCGGCCTGGGCGTCACCAAATCCCGGGTAGTTTACTTTTCGAGGATCGGCTCTTCAGGCGCTCTCATCAAGCGATTCATCACCATTCAGCACGGATAACGGATTCCGCGCAACCAGCAGGATCACCGAGCGCGGAAGATCCTGCTGCCTAAAGCTCGCTATCGGTAGCGTACGATGTCCCCAGCCGGCTCATGGAAAAGCGCTCTCTAATCGCAGAAATTTGTTGCTGAATATTGCTCATTTCCTCTTCTTCTATCGTGTTGTGAAGCGCCTCCAGCAAGGGAACAAAATGAGCACGCATGGATGTCCGCGCGGCATCGGGGTCGTGGTGAGCCAACGCATCCATGATTTGCCTGTGCCGGGAGAGTCGATCCTGCGGCGTTTGGTGACCATTTGCTTGCTTTATAGGCGGCATTTCGTCCTGCGTCTCCCATATTAAACCAATGATTTCCTTGAGCTCGGAGTTTCGGGTGGCCTCGGCGATAATCGAATGGAACCGCCGGTCCAGGTCCCTCGACGCGCGCCCACTTTCATCATCCTGTGCCAATTCCTCGAGTACCTGGCTCAGGGATTGTAACTGTTCGGCATCAATCGTCGAGGCGGCCAATGCCGCAATTTCCCCCTCGAGAAGCATCCGGGATTCGATAATCTCCATGGGATGGATGCTCCGATCGAATTCAAACCTGGCCGTCCGCTTGCCACTCACGTACACCCCGCCACCAGCCTTGACTGCGACTTTGCCCTGCGCTTCGAGCGCGACGATAGACTCGCGCACCGTCGGCCTGCTTACGCCGAAACGTTCCGCCAATTCCCGCTCTGTGGGTAGCCGGCTATCCACCGGAAATTCACCCGCTTCAATACGCGCTATTATTTTACTGACTACCTCGCGATATAACCGC
>CAMYKE010000153.1:1664-11976 GCA_947258895.1 uncultured Pseudomonadales bacterium
GTCGTCCTCGCATAGTGCCGCACCTGCAAACTGAAAATTTTTGAAAACCAACAATTAATACCAATTACAACTCATTTGTTGTTATTTGTCAAACATAAATGTTATTTTAACCTTTATTATATGTCTTACTTTAAGGTATTACCAAAAGTCGATTGCAGTTTAATGAGGTATCGAAATGACCCGCTATACTGACCTTCAAGCCAGCTCCGCTGGCTCTCCTCCGGCAAGAATGCTTTCACGGACGGGCCAAAGGAGAAATTTGCCTGCTTGTCGATCTGGTGTGAAGAAATTCAGTATGCACTCCACATACCTGGCTTCCATCCGTAATTACACCTAGGACAGAAAAGACCAGTCTAGTGATGCCAGTTGCCGATTACATGGGGTTGTGTCCAGGCAATCGATCGGCGAACCAGCATCAGACGCGGCTGGGAATGTTAGCGCGGAGATAAAAATTCAGCCGGGGTGTGCCAGGGGGAACTACGACCTAACAGGCAGTTTTGCAAATCAACCGCTACCGCTGTGATTTCGGTGACGACCGTGGGTCCGGAGTAACACACTGCAGGGCTGGTATCGGCACGCATGGTGGTATTCTCAGCCAGTAGTCGTGATTTATCAAGTGACAGTTTGTGCCGTTCGCGAAACGGTGGAATAACGGACATTACGTAACAGGAGATAATGACTATCCGCGAACTAATGGATTGCTTTTTGGGCCAGCCCCTGCCAAGCACCCCAGTTACAGTAGCGTGGCGAAAAAACTTCAGCGTGGTGATTCGACATGCCACGCAACTTCACAGCTGGCTTGCCCAAACTTCAATACCTCAGGACCGCGCCTCTCCCTTGCTGGTCGAATCGACTATTCGATTCGCCGAAAATCGCTCGCGGGTCCGGGAGAGCCGGCGGCGTACTTCGGCTACAGCCTCTTCCTCGGTCGCGGCGTGGAGCGCATCGATTGCGCGCGTAAAATGGTGGCGCATCGCGACCCGGGCGGCCGGCGCATCTCCCTTTGCCAACGCATCGTATATCGCGCGGTGTTCATCGAGGCGAATCTGGGGGTCGGGCATGCAAATCGAGAGATGTGCCGCTTTGATGTGTTCCAGGCCCTCCTGCGTATTCCAGAGCTTTTCAATAAGCGTCTTTAGTACTTTGTTGTTGGTGGCCTCCGCAATCACCGCATGAAACTTCCTGTCCGCGTGATCACCCCCCAGGCCTTCCATGGTGTTTTCCCTTGCCATTTCCTCGAGCGCATCACGCAGTGCTTTTAGTTGCTGTTCGGTAATCAGCGATGCGGCAAGTGCTGCCGCTTCGCCCTCAATCATTACGCGGGACTCCATCAACTCGAACGGGCTAACCTTTCTGCCCAGTTCGACGTTCGCACTATCACCGGTTACGTACATACCGGAACCGGTTTTCACGGCGATCTTTCCTATCGCCTCGAGTGCAATAACTGCTTCGCGAATCGTTGGACGACTAACACCAAATCGTTCGGCCAATTCGCGCTCGGGCGGTATTCGGCTGCCCACAGGATACTCGCCCGAATCAATTAATTCCACGATCTGCTCGACGACCTGGCGGTACAGCCTGTGTCCACTCATGATTTCATCATCTCTTTATTTGAACCTTGAAGTACGCAACCAACGGACATCCGGTTCCTACACTCTGTCCAACGACCATCCAGCCTGACGCAGCAGGGACCTGCAAATAAAAAACACCTGTTGTATCTCCACTTTTACGAAGCCGAAAAACGAAGCGCTTTCAGGCGATACACATTCGCCCTCAGGTACTAAACTGATAATCGCAGCCTGGCCTCAGTGTAATACAACATAATCTCTTTGGTATGACAATAGCAATAATCCAAATTATCCGAAAAAAAACAACCGGTTCAAGAAAATTAACAAACATTTTGTGCATAACACTAGCGATGAACAGATAAAATATGCAATATATCAATCAATTAGCACAAGGATACCGGTACGGCGACCCCCTCTGCACACTCATTTTTTTGAATGAAAACCATTGTCAAGCGACTACCCAATTGCCTGAGATTACAGCCTAAGGATCGCCAGTGGTGCCTCATGCAGCAATCCTGAAATTGGTTCAGCCCCCCGGTATTGCTGGCGGAACGGGCTAGACCCTCTTCTCTGCCATGCAGCATGGCAGTGGCCCTCGACATCGCCGCCCCCGGGCCCGTGAACATGCGACGGCTTCGGATTCGGGGCCTGACTCCGCCCTGCAGCGACAGCATGACTAAATCAGATTTGCAAACTCCAGGAGGACTATCCCGGCGCTGATCGTAACCAGCGACAGCAATGTACTGACCACCACAATGTTCGCCGCCAAAGTTGCGTTCCCTCCCATCGCCTGGACCATGACATAGGCCGCTGCTGCACAGGGAGTGCCGACCATCAGGAACAGAATCCCGAGTTCCATGCCTGAAAAGCCAAAGAGATGCGCAAGATATACCGTGATCGCCGGCGTCACCACCAGCTTCGCCAGCACCGACATTGACGCCACTCCTGTTGAAGAACGCAATTCTCTGAGCGAGATCGTACCCCCTATACATAACAGGGCTAACGGGAGCGTCATTTGGGCAAGATAATCTCCGGCTTTCAATGCGATTGGATGAATCGGCACCCGCAACAGGTTTACCGCAATACCCGCCAGGATGGCTATCACCAGCGGATTTTTAAGCACATCCAGGACAATCCCGACGACAGACAATTTACCCTCCCTATCCAGGCTGGCGCTGAGTGTGTATACCGAAAGGATGTTATAGAGCAGTGTCAGAATCGACATCAAAATTGACGCCACCGCCAACCCCGCGTCACCGTAGGCGTTCGCACACAGCGCCAGCCCCACAATGGCCAGATTGCCACGAAAGGCGCCCTGGATGAAAACCCCTCGATCACGCTTATTCCTGACGAAGATGGGTGCAGACAGAGACAACAGAACGAAAACAAGCACCGTGGCGAACCCGGCGACTGCCAGGAAAGGCAGGTTGACCAGGGTTTTGATGTCCGTCCTAACCAGACTAATAAAGAGCAGCGCCGGCAAAGCGACCACAAACACCAGCCGGGAGGCTTTGTCCATGAACGGCGCATCGATAATCTGCCAGTACTTCAAAGCAATACCCAGGCAGACCATAACGAAGATCGGTCCGGTCACGCCGAGGGCAAAATTGAGTGTGGTCAGGAAATCTGAATACAAAAAAATGCCCCTTGGCGCGGGTACGTGCCACGTATCACCACATCAAAGTTATCAGGTGCCGGTTGCCAGAATTACCTCACCACAATGTCTCAGTGTAGTGACGACCGTATCGAAATCGTTCGATGTTGGTTCCGATTTTGGCGCTACTGCAGTACGCGAATGCAAAACACCCAGGGATGAGGGCTAACGTTTCATTTCGATTTTATCCACCTGATTGATGTTCCCGGTTTTGATATTTAACCTAGGAGCCTATCGGACGTGGGATGAATCTACTGCGGAAAAGCCGCTCTTGTAATGAAGTGGGGACATATTTTGTACGCTTTCTCGTTAAATAGAATGACTATTCGCCTCAAAAGAGCCCAAAATCTGCCTCAAACCGGACTTCCCCTCGCTACGAACACCCAAGTCCGACAGGCTCCTAGCGAACCACTGGCAGAAATGATTCGATTGAATTCTGTTCAGGCCAGCCGCCGGGCTACACCCAACGCTCCGGGAAGCGTTGGGTTTGATCAGCGCAAGCGTCGTATTCGAAATCGCTGCGATGGAAACGACGGGGCCTGCGGGCCCGTTACAGAAGCCCGTCCGATACGCTATTTATCACCATAGTGGTAGGGCCCGGTCCATTGATATGTCTTATCGGCTACTTTCAATTCATGTTGTTTGTCAGCCGAGGCATCCGCATTGGACAGGATGAACACGCTCGCGCGTCCCTTCAGGTCCTCGATAGAAACCGCAGTGTAGTCGCTATCGTCGTGAACGACCTGCAACCGGGCAATATTACTATTTGAATTCACCGAAAGCTCGGACACGGGGCTATAGCCTCCGTGCGGCTCGATGACGGATGCAAACAGCGTATCACCGGTGTTTTTTCTTCGAATTACCAACGCCGCATCCCTGCGCAAATTGAATTCGGGATCGTTGGCGCCGAGCCTCGTAAACAACAACTCATCGGAAGTATTGGTCGCCGAAGTCAGGGTGTAAAAATGGCCATTACCCATCCACATGAACTTGGTATTGTCGGAGGAGGGTTTGCCCTTCCCTTCCAGGTACAAATGTTGATAACCGTGTTCCTTCCCCAACGCTTTCAATGTGGATGGGGAGTCGTACTCGAAATTGACCTTCATCACCTGCCCCATAAAATGGAAGGGCAAATCGTATTGGTGTTTTTGGTCGGATTTCACCTTGAAGATATCCAGCAGAAACGGCTTTTCGAAATGCTCGTTCTTGATCATTGCCAAAGTCCGCTTCATTGCCGTTCCCGGATAGGCGTTGGTTTCATCGGCGCTGACTACCTGGACATTGGGGTCGGATGCATCAAAAAAATACAGGACAGAATGGTGTTGACTACCGATTTCGTACTTGCCCTGAAAATGCGACGTTTCATCCCGGACAATCGTGTTATGGGCGATGGTCTGCTTGGCCCAGCTGTTATTTTCCTTTAAATAATTGCCACCACCTTTCTGCTCGATGTTGACGAAGCGAGCTAGACCGTAATCCTGCAAGACTTCATCGCCTTTCTCGAACAGTGAGAAGGAAAGTTTGTCATAGTGACCGTGGCTTAACCCATGGGCTGCATATTTAAAGACCAGGGTTAACTCTTCGTTACCGTAGCGAAGTACGCCAACACCCCCTTGTTTGCCGTCCGGGCCATCGGAATAATTTACAGATTTTTTAACATAGGGCTGCGCTTTTCCATCGCGAACGCCAATCGCCACCGAGAGGCCCGCCTGGTCCAGGAGCACCTGATTTTGCTGTTCAGCAATGCTGAGTAACTGTGGGTCCATAGAGCCGTAATGATAGGCAATATCAACGGCTGTCACTACTTCATCCTTGCGCCACGACATTCCCTTTTGCCCGTCGTTTAGCGGGAAAAACTCCCCATCCGCATCAGACAGATTCAGGAGTGCATTCACACCCTTGATCAGCACGTTATCCTTGTGCTCCAACACTTTCATTTCGGGTTTCGCGTTATGCATTCCCACAGCAAAGATTAAAAACGGATACATGGCGTAGCGTTGATAGTAAGGCCCCTCTGTGAAATAGCCCTCCGGTGAAAAGGGGTCGTCGAGATTGGCCAGGAAGCCTGCCTTACCATCTGGCGAATATATAAATCCACCGTCGTTATCCTTGGCTTTGAGGTCAATACTATCGAACGGTAAGCCATTCAGCGCTCGATCGATCAGCTCTGCGTCGTCCATAACCAGCCCGATCATACCTACAGCGGCAGTGCCCCAGGTACTATGGTTATGTACGCGATTATAAAATTGCGGATTTTCCTTTGAGATAAAATCAGCAAAGGGACGAAATAAATTGGTTTCAAGCTGGTCACGTTCCTCTTCTGACAGCCAATCATAGATGGTGTCATAGGCCTGGCTCATATAGACGAGCCAGTTACTGTCATTCAGGCACTGCCAAAACAGCTTGCCACGGGCATATGACCGCGGCTTGGGGTGAACAGGCAGGTCTTTATACATAGCCTCATACTGGAAAAACATATCGCGTACGTATTTGGCATATTTTTCATCCTGCAAAATCTGGAACAGCGTCCCGGCTTTTTGTGCAATCTGATAATTAAGTTTGTGCCTTTCATGGGTATAGCCGCCTGAATAATCTTTGGGGATCGGCGTATCGATACCCAAAGCGATTTCGGCATCAACTTCTGCCTTGACTTTTTCAAGGGAGGCATCAAACAACGGAACCTTGCCCAATTCAGCTCGAATTTCTGCCACGCCCGCTGTAGTCAGAATCAGCTTGGGGTGGTCTTTTGATTGCGCAAGTGCCGGTAGCATAAATCCGAGTACCATCAACGATATCGCTATGCGGTTTCCTAGTTTCATTCTCTTGAGTCTCCTGATTGCGATTTCCATGGTCTGCTGACTTTCATTCGATTGACAGAAAGATTCACCCTGGGTCCGGCAGACGCCCGGCTATTAATGTATTGATTTCACTTGGTCCAGATCACTCATTCCTGGTAATTCTTATTGAGAGTGTGCGCAGTACCGGCAGTGATTATCGTTGTAATACATGGCTGGGATTCCCGAATCCTCTTCGCCAATACGCGCAGCCAATATGGCCGCTCCGTAGTAAAATCGCTGCATGCTACGCTGTCCAGTCCGGTTCCGCAAAAGTGCAAACTGCATGAGTGGTCGGGCGTTTGCGGGTGGCCGCGTCCTTCGCATTGTTCACCACGCGAAGGATCTATGGTTTTATTTTATTATCCCCGCTGAACATGAGTCCAGCGGGTTATCCATTTGAGGCGGATCCCTGAGCTTTCAGGCTTATCTTGATGTGTAATTCCCATGCTATCACCCCCTATGTTATCTGGTGATAATACTGGCCAAATACTATAGCCAGTTTTGCAACCCAATATCAATGCCAGTTTCGGTATTAATCTACGGCCCTTTGGTAATAACAAACGTAATTGTTGGTGTACTTTATAGTTAAGACAATGAAAAAAGGGAGCGATTGCAGACAGGGTCCGGCCCGAATTGCCTGTGGCAAACATTCCGTCGCGGACGATTTTAACTTCCGGTGGAGGCTGGATACTTATATTCGGGCTTTGATGTTGAAATTCGATCTACAAAAGATCAGGCTAGCAGGCGGGGTCCCTGGACGGAGATAGCAAACAACAAAACTAGGTTGAAAGGAGGCAATGATGCTTTTTATCACTAATCGTTTTCCAAAACAGAGTATTCGCACGCGCGCGGGTCGTAATTTCGATTTTGATCTGAACATCAATGCGGCGAGCCATTCCGTGTTCTTCTGTCAGCGTATGGCAGAGGGTGACTACACGGAAGTCGGGAGCATTGATTTTCTCAAGGAAATCAAAAAATCCAGATTTCGCCAGATACTTGTCTATATTCATGGATTTTCCAACCTGCCCGAAGACGTGTTTTCGGCGGTCGCCGAATTTCAAGACCTGTGTGACAAGAGCAAAAAGGGCGAAGTTCTGGTAATTCCCCTAATCTGGCCATGCGACAACGATTTGGGAATCGTACAAGACTATTGGGATGACCAGAAGGCCGCCGATCAGAGCGCGTTTTCGATCTCAAGGGTCCTTGAGAAATTCCTGGCATGGCGAAGCTCTGAAAAATACAATCCACAGGATGACCCCTGCCTCAAGCGGATCAATGTGCTGGCGCATTCCATGGGAAATCGTGTGCTTCGGGGCAGCCTCTCGGCGTGGAACGAGTATGACCTGCCACGAGGGATACCGCTGATTTTTCGCAATACGTTTCTGGTGGCGGCGGATATAGTTAATGAGGCATTGCATAAAGGAGAACCCGGCGAACTCATCTGCCATGCTTCACGCAACGTTACCGTCTATCATGCATCGGATGATTTTGCTCTGCGAGCGAGCAAAGCATCCAACCTGAAGAACAAGGTTGCATCAAGAAGGCTGGGGCATACCGGACCGGAGGACATGGATAAAACACCGAGTAACGTATACCGGGTCGATTGCGACGACGTGAACAATCTCTACGATAAGCCGAAGGGTCACTCCTATTTCAGATCAGGCACCCAGAAAGGCTCGCCTGGACTGGTTTTCCAGCATATATTTTCGAGTCTCCTGCTGGGCCGCGTGTTCCCGGACGATGAAGATCGAAGAGCCACGATTATTAAGAACCAGTAGCGTACGCCTGCTACACGAACGAGGCAGTTACGCCTGCGCAGGCAATTCCCTGCACCTGAAGCAAACCGGAAGATGATCGCTGAACCCCTGCGGGTCGTACTGACTCGCGGAGGATGGTCGGCCAAAGCGCCGTGGCTGGCCCGACGTAATCATTTCGTCAATTTGATAAATTTCACAGGAATCCGCAAGCAATTGCAGGCCCCCTTTTCCGTTTAGCATCGCCCGGTTCACCAGCACCTGGTCCAGCATACCCCAGTGCTCATAAAAATGGGTGCCCACACCGTCTTCCAGCAGTGGCCACATCAAATTCAACAGATACGGCTTTTGCGATCTTGCGGATTTCACCTTGTTCGAATCTTTGAGGCCAAGGGCATAATCCGTTATGGAGCGGTTGAAGGGTTCATCGTTGAAGTCCCCGGCCACGATAACGGGAACCTCGCTGTGTAGTTTCTCGGGGATGCGCTCGAGCCAGTAACTGAGGGTTTCGGCGGCAAGAATCCGGTAGGGTTCACTCTCCATTTCGCCACCCAGTCGACTCGGCCAGTGATTGCCAATAACGACGAAGGCGGTTTTCCGTGCCGATTTAGTCTTGAAATTGACCTGGAGAATGTCACGGGTCGCATTGCGCTTCAGCACCACGTAGCACCACGTAGTTGAATACATCCCTTGCCTGGGGTTTGTAAAATAACCTGGCATCGTAAATGAATGCAACGTCGATTCCCCTGGCGTCTTCGGTATCCGAGTGCACAACGGAGTACCGCCTGCCGGCAACGTCGATTTTTGCAATCAGCTTTTCAAGAACGGCCCTGTTTTCAACTTCGCAGACTCCCATGATGTCGGGTCCCTTACCCGCGTTCAGCAGCTCAAAAATTCGGGCGAGTTGGGCTATTTTCCGATCCAGGACCGTCTCATCCCAGCCTTTCAATTCGCTCCGTAATTTCGACTGCAACCACGCCGGCCGGGCAACGGACGTTTCAATATCGAACAAATTCTCAAGGTTCCACCAGCCAATGAAATATTCCATAGAGTAGCTCCTGTATCCTGTCCGCTTTCCGGACTCGGTTGCCGCGATCGGTGAATGCCGCCTCTTGCGCGCTCACGCCCGGTCTACTGCGCCTCGCAACGAACCTGCGGAACAAGCGGTTGCGCGTGGCCGCCTTGCCGGGATTGTAGCCAAACCATGTAGAGAATTTTTCCCGACGAGAAACCGCTACACTGCGGTGATCCTCCAAGTATTTGCACGACTTTACTACGCATGACCAAAAAGGTACCGTAAAAATCCAGCAAAGTGCTACGCGGCTGGCACTTGAGGCGAAGGTGCGTTTCACTATGAAGCCATGGTTTGCGGTTACGATAGTAAGTGTGGCGTTTGCGGTCGGCGCACTCGCGCAGCAACAAAGCGGCTGCTTTGCCGGCAGAGACCACCTGGGTGCACCCGCAAAAGTCTATGTCAGCGTGGAACGCTACGGAGACTGGTTCGAAATCGCCGGTCAAATCTATTCTTCGGGTGCCAATCAGATTTACAATTTCAAAGCCGATGGCAATTCCGGCGCAGGCCGGTTATTTGGAGGTCATGAATACGAAGCGGGCGCCCTGTACATCAGCGTGCAGAACCTGACGGAAGCCGAATTCGTGCTCCAGGTGGAGTCCTATGGCGTGTTCCGATTCCGCAGATCACAATGCTAACCGCTGCGCCGTCGTCCAACGATCGCAGGAAAGCCCCCAGGAGGCAGCCGAAGCCGGCGGCTTTGCCGGCACCGGGAGCGCTCGCCCGGAAATTCCTGCGTCTGGTGTACCGGTATGATCGCGAGAGCGACATTTATTCGAGCCGGTTCAGTTACCCAGCGCGCCTGGCGTCACAATTCCGATGCTGTATGGCCAACCGGACTCGCGGGACGACAATGCAGTCACTTATTGGTGGCCTTCGTCGCATACTTTCGCGCATAAGCTCGCACCAGGTCTTCGCTGTCATTCTCCTCCATATACTTGAGCGCTTTGGCCGCTTTCGCGCCTTTAAACCGGGAGAGCGCGCGTACCACAAACTTGCGCACCTGCATCGACGGATCATCCTGTAACGAGATCACGCTAGCCAGGGCAGGCGCCGACCCCAAACGACCCAGGGCATCGATTGCCGACGCTCGCTCGAGATCATTGAACAGCGGCAGCGCCTCGCTGATTTGCTCGACTACCTTGGGATCGCCCCATCGTCCCAGGGCATACAGTGCTCTTGCCCTTGCATTCGATGTGCCGACATCCTCTTTTAGCAGGTCGAGCATATCTTTCAAATCCTGACTCCTTTTCGCTTCCATTAGTGGTTCCATGGAATGAGCGCAATCGGATTCAATGGCATTCGTCAATTCAGTAGAAAATTGTTTCATAGCGATCTCCAATTCGTTACGCGCTCAACACGCTTCCATATCCGGATCGTCCAGAATGTCGTCGCACTGGGAGTTAGACAAGTCCGCGGGCAAATTA
>CAMYKE010000154.1 GCA_947258895.1 uncultured Pseudomonadales bacterium
TGGTGGTCGTAGCGAGGGAAGGTCCGAATTGAGAAAGATTTTTCGATAATTTGAGGTAAATAGCGCGCTATTTAACGAGAACCATCGGAATATATGGCCACTTTCGGCTTTTCCGCAATAGATAAATCCCAGGTCCGACAGACGGCTATGCTAGATAAAGTTGAACAAGGTTAGAGCCGAAACCCGAACAAACGATTGTTGCGCGGCCTCGAGGATAAAACTTTGCTGGGTGAGGTTACTGAGCGCCTCGGCATAGTCCAGGTCTTCCAGTTGGGATAACACGTCCCGGGAGATCAATTCCCGATCCGCGAGCAGGTCGCGAATCCCGTCAATCGTATTCAAGCGCGCACCGATGTCGGCCTGCGCCCCGGAGACGTTGCCAAGCACATTATCAATACCGATGACGGTGTCGGCAATGAGTTCGACCAGGCGTAAATTATCCGCCGGGCCATCTCCCAATGATTCCAGCCCCTGCTGTAACTTCTGGACCATCGACAACATGTCGAGTTTGGTTGCAGGATCGCTGGCAATATCGATGCTATCGCCATCGTCGGGCGCATCCGCTACGGTTACGTGTATGCCGTTAAATTCTATAGGCTCGCCTGGCACATAGGGAACATTCAGCAATGGCGCAACCGGTTCTCCACCATCCAGCACCGCACCATTGGAAACTTGGGTTACGGTATAGCTGGTAACGCCACCAGCGACCGAAAAGGTGATCGTCGCGTCCTCCGGGTGGAATGCATTAAACTCCGCCTGGCTGATCACCGCCTGGCTACTTACGCCAGCGGACCCCGTATTGCCCGCATTGAGGGTGGTGCTGAAGTTAACCGGTTCGTCAACGTCAACGAAAATTTGCTTGCCTGAGTCGCTGACAGCGACGTCCAGGCTTTCGGAGATCTGGATGAACAGTTGCCCCTCGTCACCGGCATAGGAAAACCCACCGCCGGATGCAGCAGCAAAGGGTATCGTGCCGGATTGAAAACCGGAAAAAAGGTACTGATTATTGAGGTCGCGGGTATTGACCAGGCCCAGCAGCTGGTCGAGGCGCTGTTCGATCTCCACGGCGATTGCCGTTCGATCGCTCTGGGCCAGGGCGCCATCACCCGCCTGGATAGCCAACTCACGAACCCGATCCAGAGCAGTTGTAATCGTGGTTAGAGTATCTTCTTCCAGTTGCAGCCGGCTTTCCGCCGTGTCGGAATTCTTTTGATATTGCTCCAACAGCGCCAACTGGTTATTAACGGCCGTTATTTGCGATGCCGCGACCGGGTCATCGCCCGGCGTTGCCACCCGCTTGCCGGATGATATCTGGCCCTGCAGGTCGAAGGTTTTGGACTGCGCATCCAGGATACCATTCAGGCCACTCTGGAAGATCTGGCTGGTCGAAATTCTCATCGCGTTAGCACCCTATGCCCTGACTGAATCCAGTAACGTGTCGAACACCGTGCGTGCAACATTGATCACCTGGGCCGCCGCACTGTACGCCTGCTCGAACTCGATGAGTTGCGCCGCTTCTTCATCGAGATTGACTCCCGACTTGCTCTGCAGTTGCGCCAGCGACTGGTCGAACAATGACTTGCTGGCCTCGCGGTTGCTGCGCGCAGCGCTGGTCAGCGTGCCGATTTCCTGAATGGCAATACCGTATGCGCCGTCAATGGTGGTGGTGCCATTCTTGAGGAAAGCCGCCGTCTGCAATCCGGCCAGTGCCAGCCCGGTGCGGTTGTCCTGCACGCCCCCGCTATTGTAGTCGAGCGTGAATTCATCTCCCGCTGCCGGTGCACCGGTAATCTCCACTTGCACACCATCAAGACCCACACCGGTGGGAATAATCCCCGCCGGGGCGACCGGCGGGTAGGCCAGGCCTGCCGCCAGTGTTGCTGAGGTGGTGGCATTGAGAATGTCGTAGGAGGTCGGGCTGGTAAACCGGATCAGGAGCGGTGGCGACAGCTGCCCCGCGCCAGCTGTATACAACGGCGTCGTGGTGTCGGTTGCCTGGCCGGCGCTGATCACTGCGGTGCCGGTATTATTGAGATTGGTATCGGTACGCACCGGCGCGGCCAGGGCCACCGCTTCCGGGCGGGTAACTTCAACCCCGATGATGCTGGAAAAGCCGCGCGTCGGCTGGATATTGAAGCCGTCGCCAACGCCAAACGAACCCGAGGGGCGATCGAGGTCGATGGTCATGCCGTCCACCGTCAATGTCGCGGGCAAACCGGCAATGGTGCCGGTGACGGAGGGATCCAGTGCCGTGTTCGCCTGGCGGTCACTCAAGCGCGTCAGCACGTAGGTATTGGCGCCGGTAAACGTGAGCAGGTAGTCACTGGTAGTGACCTGCGCCATGTCGTTGATACTGACCTCGACCAGCTGGTCCGCAGGTAACGAATTACCGGAATTGGCGGTAGTCCGCGCGGCGATGGCCGTCGCGCTGTTCACCGAGGTAAAGAAGTCGTCGCCCAGGTTACCCTCCAGGTCCATTCCCAGGTGGTGCAGCTGGTTAAAACTGTCGGCGATTCCCAACCCGACCAGGCCGATATTGTTGAAGGTCTGGCTCAGCGTGCCGTCCTGCAGATTCATCAGCGCCCCCAGCGTTCCGGAGTTGATACTAACCCCCGACGTCGCCGCCGTACCCGGCAGGGTGACGGCTAGCTCGAGCTGCCGGGGATCGTTGCTGCTCGACACCGCGGTGACTTCAAAGGCCTGGTTTCCGACCACCAGCGCCTGGCCGGAGCCGATAAAAACGTTGGCCATGCCATTTTCCTCCATGACCACGCTGACGCCGGTATACTCCGCCAGTTGCCGTAATGCCGCATCGCGTTTGTCGAGTAAATCGTTGGGCGCCGCGCCGCTGCCGGTCGCCACCAGGATCTGCTGGTTCAAATTTGCGATATCCTGCGCCACGTTGGTGACCTGACCGGCAACGACACGGATCTGGGTATCAATGTTGCGCTGGAAGGTCGAGAGCTGGTCGTACAGGAGGTTAAAATTCTGCGCCAGGGCATCGGCCTCGGCCAGCAACACCTGCCGGGCGGCGGTCGATGTCGGATCGTTGACCGCCGTCTGCAATGCCGCATAGAGATTGTCCAGGCTCCCTGCGAGCCCGGTATCGGCGCTCGAGAACAGCAGGTCCAGCTGGTCGAGCACGCCGCTGAGCGTCTCGGCCCCGGCCAGCGCAGAGATATCATTGCGTAGCTGAGCGGTCAGGAAGTCGTCGGTTACCCGCCGCACCTGATCAACGTTTACGCCCGTACCCAGGAAGTAGCCACCCAGGAACTCACTCGGTCGCGCCTCGAAATTCGCCTCCTGGCGGGAGTAGTCCTTGTTATTCGCGTTGGTGATATTCTGGCTGGTGACATTCAATCCCACCTGGTGCGCAAGTAATCCCGATACCGCGATGTCCAGCAAATCAGCCATTAGTTGCCCGCCTCATGAGATTGTGCCGCCTGGTAACTCGACACCGCAGTGCGCCGCCCGGGCAGATACGTTGTTGGTTGTGAGGGCGAAGCAGCATCGGCCGGTGCGTCGGTGGCCTCATCCGGCACATATTTCGCCATTTGCTTGACGAGCACATCCGCCAGCCCCAGGCCTTTACCCTCGGTCAGGCTCACACTCATCTGTTGATCCAGCATGTCCCGGTACATCCGTGACTGGTTGCTATCGAAATAACTGCCCTCGGAAAAGGCGGCGTTGGCGTCACGCATGCTCTTCAGCGCGATATTGAGGAAGATCGATTCGAACTGCCGGGCCACCTCTTCCAGGGCGGCCTTGCCGTCGGCGCCGGCGAGGTTTTTTAACTTACCCAGGCCTGCAAAGTCGGTGTAGATATCCGCTCCGGATGCCGGGCTGGCCAGTGTCGATTGCGCGCTCAACATGATCAGATCACCACCAGGTCAGCTTTCAGGGCGCCGGCTTGCTTGAGCGCCTCGAGGATCGCCATCAGGTCGCCAGGCGCGGCGCCGACCTGGTTCACAGCCTGGACGATGTCGTCCAGCGACACGCCGGGATTGAAGACAAACATGCGGTTGGCATCTTCGGTCACCTCGATATCCGTCTGCGGCGTCACTACGGTTGTGCCGTCGGCCAGCGGATTCGGCTGGCTGACATTGAAATCCTCGGTGATGGTGACCGTCAGGCTGCCGTGGGTGATGGCCGCCGGTGTAACCCGCACATGCTTGCCAATCACGATCGTCCCGGTGCGGGAATTGATGATCACCCTGGCGCTGGCGTCGGCCGGCTGGACCTCCAGGTTTTCGAGTATGGAGAGAAAAGTAACCCGCTGCGACGTGTCTTTTGGCGCCGATACCTGCACCGAGGTCGCATCCAGCGCCCAGGCGGTTTCCGGTCCCAGCAACAGGTTGATTCGTTCGGCGACCCGCTTGGCGGTGGTGAAGTCCGGGGTATCCAGGTTGAAGGTCAGGCTATCGCCGCGGGCAAACGCATTGGGCACCGCGCGCTCGACCGTCGCGCCATTCGGGATGCGCCCGACACTGGGCACATTGACCGTGATTCTGGAGCCATCCGCGCCGCCGACGCCAAACCCGCCCACCACCATGTTACCCTGGGCGATCGCGTACACCTCGCCATCGAGCCCCTTGAGCGGGGTGACCAGCAAAGTGCCGCCGCGCAGGCTGGTGGAATCGCCGAGTGACGACACGGTGATGTCCATGCTCTGGCCAGGCTTCGCGAAGGGATTCAATTCCGCGTGAACCGATACGGCCGCGACATTCTTGGACTTGGGATCGACGTTGAAGGGGATCACGATGCCGAATTCCGCCATCATGTTACGGAACGTCTGCTTGGTGAACGGCGTTTTATCACCGGTGCCATTGAGCCCGACCACCAACCCGTATCCGACCAGCTGATTGGTACGCACTCCCGCCACCGAGGCGAGATCCTTGAGACGCTCGGCATACCCGGCGCTGGACGCCAGCGCCAGCAATAGCGCCAGGCTGGCTGCGACGATCCGGTTGGTGGTAACTTTTTTCATATCGATATCCTGTTGTTCAATGCTATGCAAACCG
>CAMYKE010000155.1 GCA_947258895.1 uncultured Pseudomonadales bacterium
CCCGTATAGAGGGCCGTATCGCGCCACACACTGACCTCGCTGAGTTGCGCGCTGCTGAAGGGTACCGCCTGGGTCAGGGCATTGAAACTCACGGCCACGGCCTTGAGTTGAATGGCGACGTAGGGGATCAGGCAACAGAGGGCGACCACAGTGACCAACATTGCCAGCGGCTGCGATTTGGTATGCCGGGACGCGACGAAATCAGCGATGGAGGTGGAATTTAACTGTTTGGCGCGGGCGATCAGTTTGCAAATGAATGCGAAACCAAACAGGAACAGCACCATGCCACCAAGGAAGGTTGGTGGCAAATACCAGCCCAGCGTAACGGCTTGCCCCGTGGTGCCATAGAACGCCCATGCAGAACAGTTTATCGCCAGGCTCAGACTGACGATAAGGTGCTTGTTGCGCTTAATGAATGTCGGCGAATTGTCCCCGGCAAACGCGACCAGAAACAGGACGAACAAGTAGCCAACCGAGAGCAGGAGAATGATGACCGGATCGAACATATTGAAAGACTACTGGATGCGCCGCCGCAAAGGGTCTCAGGGTATCATCATCTTTCCGGCATCGAAATAGATGCGCCTGGTCCCGGGTCGCAATGCAACCGGGGGCAGGTTGGAAGCGGAATCGCCCTCGGCGGAGGTGCCCCGGGGATGTGTCGCGATGATTTGGCTGGGAGGCAGTGCCCGACCAGTGTTGAGATGCTCGTACATGATGTCCAGAGACGCTTCCAGGTAAGGATGCAACGCTACCAGATGCTCCCTGAAGCCGGGATATTTTAGCAGGACATCGAAATGCTGAGCATGCAACACTTCGTAATAGCGCAGCCTGGATTTCGCTCCTTCAATTTCATGATTCAATGCCACGTAGGGTCTGGAGCTATGATTTACACCGATCAAGTGATCGCTGCGGCCGTGCACGATAATGGCGGGCCTGCCGTGCAGGTCCGCGCTGGCAGCCACCTCACGAATAGCCTTCTCCACGTCGGAGGAGCTTTCATATAGCTCGCGCAGGCATTTCATACGTCGATAACCCAGATCCGCCACGCCATTGGCGTCATGCGCATGATACAGTTCGATGGGGCCGTTGGACGCCTCCAGATCAATCAGCCGGATACCGGCGACTGGCACGATCCCGCTGCTTACGGTTGGCAGGCGCTGCCGAGCCAGACGCGGCATTATGTCCGGGCGCTGCGCAGTGTCGACATAGGCAAAACCCACCCCGCAGGGTACATCCTTCGCCGCGTAGCGGCCGTAGGCGTTTAGATAGGTGACGACGAGCGACTCCCAAAGCTGTACATAAAAAGAAAAACCGCCCAACAGCCGGGTTTCGGGCAATCCATCCAATGCCTCGACGCGCCGCTGAGCTTCCTCCGCCTGCGCCGGGATGGTAGTGGCGGCCAACAAACCGTCCTGTTTCAGCAACCCGCAGCGTTGCTGCATCAGTGACAGGTATTGCGCCTTGATTCCGGCCAGCATTGGCGTTGCGCGGTGCGCTTCGGCGAGCAGCGCGCAGGGCTGGTAGAGTGCCATGAAGGTTGCGCGGTCCAGCAGCGATCTCGGCTCAACTGCAACTTCGATATTTTCCTGATAAATTACGATCCCGGGCGATTGCGGCAGGGTAAGGCTGGGCTCGGCGGCAACCGTGTAGCATCCGCAAGTCTGTCAAACTCACGACAAAACCGTTTCAGTTTGGCGGTATCGATTCGCGCTCGGCGCGACTGACTAGCGGCTATCACCAGGGTGTTGCTTCGCGTGTACCAGTCCTCAGCCGGACGATGATGAGTGTTCAGCAGGTAGAAAGCGGCCCTGATCGATGCCAGTGTCATCCATCCCCATGCGGACTCGGGATTGCCGCCACTATGGGCATGGCGGGTCGCAATCAGGTAGGGTTTCTCTGCGGTTAAGACACTGTCCTGATACGGATTATCTGCTGGTGCCGACATTAACTGGCGCGACAGATCGTAACTTTCACCGCTATCAAAAAAATAGAATCCAGTGCCGGTACCTTTGTCGTTGTAAACCACGGCACACCGTCGACGGAGCGCCCACTTGCCAACCGTTCCGATGGCGCCAAAGACGTCTCGCGATCCGGACGACGGAGCGGCCACGATACAGGCGCGTTGCGGATCGAAGCTGTCCGGAACCTGCAGCACGAGCCTGGCTTCAAGCCCTCCAGCCAGGCGCACGAGGGCCGTGTATTCCCAGCCAGCCACACGCGACTCCGGTGTGGCGCCGGGAGCTGATCCCAAACCTTCGTCACTTTCGCTGCCGGTGTCGACCAGCGAATTGTAATGATAGTGGATGGCATTGCGACGCAGGTCCTCTGCCGGTATTGCCGAGCCGGGGGACAATACCGGCGCCGGCGCCCGTAGCCCCCTGATGCCCAGCCCCGCAGTGAGCAGATCGTCTGCTTCCCCATCCAGGTAGCTGGCACTCGCAGCACCCGCCAGACTTGCCGGCCGCCTGGCTTCAAGCGGAGTCGAAGAGACCTGCCGAGCCTGACTGCCAGCCCAGGCACCAATCATCATGCCCGTGGTACCGGCTAACAGGACGATGGCAGCTATGGGTGCTTGAATTCTCAATCTTCTGTCTCCGGCTAAAACAGCAGCAACAGCGTGGTTGCGACTACCAGACCACACAACGGCACGACGACAGTCAAGGCTCCCAGCGGCGCGTAGGCCGCCTTGTGCGTCTCCTGGCAGATCGCCCGAATCGTTGTCACCACATATCCGTTGTGGGGGAGAGAGTCCAGCGCGCCGGACGCTATCGCCACCACCCGATGCAAGGCTTGCGGATCGACACCCAGTTCAAGATAGTGCGGCGCCAGCACCGGTAATGCAATGGACTGACCGCCGGACGCAGACCCCGTTAGCGCGGCAATCACGGTCACGGCAATCCCCGCGCTGATCAGTTCGTTGCCGGGTATCGCGGTAATCCACTCCACCGCCATCCCAAAGGCGGGCGAGGCCTGGGCCACCGAGCCAAAGCCAACGACGGCGGCGGTATTTCCGATCGCTACAAGCGCACCCAGCGCGCCATCTCCCACCGCGCCACCCAGGTTCTGGAAGAAGGTACGGTTGATCGCCCAGGCAATGATGCAACCCGACAACAAGGCCAGGATCAGGGTAGATTGTTTCAGCGTGTCATGGAGGGTGAAATTAACCAGCAGCACCGAAGCCAGCGGCAGCAGGGATACCAGGGGGTTGGGCAGATGGCGGGTATCAGGATGCGGGTCAGTCGCTCGTTCGATGAAACCCTCTCCGCGTGCCGTAGCACGCTGCAACATGCTATTCAGCCACCAGTAGCCGAACCCCGCCATCAACAGGGCGACCACGAGACTGACTTCCCAGGCGGCATAGGGCGTGGTGCCGAGGAACTTGATGGGTATCCAGTTCTGGATTTCCGGTGAACCCGCCGAGGTCATGGTAAAGGTCACCGACCCGAAAGCCATCGTGGCGGGAATAAAGCGGCGCGGCAGGTTGGCCTGCTTGAACAACCCCAGCGCGATCGGATACGCCGAAAAGGCGACCACAAACACACTCACGCCCCCGTAGGTCAACACCGCACAGGCGAGTACCACCGCAAACGGCGCATTCCTGGAGCCCAGTTTGGTGACGATCCACTGCGCCACGCTCTCCGCGGCGCCACTGTCCTCCATGAGTTTGCCGAAGATACTGCCCAGCAGGAACATGAAAAACCAGGAATGGATAAAGGCAGTAAAGCCGGTCATATAGGCATCGGTATAGGCGGTACGGGCGGATCCTTCCAGCGGCACGAAATCCAGGCCGCCGCTAGCGGCAACCAGCAGGGCACAAAGTGGCGCCGCAATCAGCAGGTTCATGCCACGAATGGTGAGGTAGATCAGCAGGCCGAGTGCTGCGACGAGTCCGATTGAGCTGAGCATGATGGGTTGTTGTTCTCATTAGCTAACGATTGCGTTGCCAAAGCGTACCCGGATTGCCCGGCAATACCATCATACCTTGGTATAGGGGACAGGCCTGGCCCGCTGGGCTAGAGTGTTCCCTGAAGCGCACGGGAGTCAGCAATGCAATAATGCAATGCAATGCGAAAGAGTGCCGCTCAATCTGACCATAATTGACATACGAAGGGTGAGGAACACATGAAAACACGAACGGAAAACAATCTTGCAGTCGGCGCTCTGGCGGTCTGCATCGGATCGCCTGGCCTCGTTTTCGCGGCCACCGACGAGACCCGCAACACGCAGGTTACGCTGGATGAAATCGTGGTCACCGCACAGAAGCGTGAGCAAAATTTGCAACAGGTACCCATCGCCGTCACGGCATATAGTGCCAAGCAACTGGAAATCAGCGGTGTATCAACACTGGTTGAGCTCGAGAAGAGCACGCCCAATGCCCAATTCCGCTCCAGTCGCGGCACCAATTCTACCCTGACCGCATACATTCGGGGCATTGGCCAGCAGGACCCCTTGTGGGGCTTCGAGCCGGGTATTGGGATCTACGTCGATGACATCTACATTGCGCGACCGCAGGCCGCTGTACTGGATGTCTACGATGTCGAACGCATCGAGGTATTGCGGGGTCCGCAGGGCACGCTGTACGGCAAGAATACCGTTGGTGGCGCGATAAAATACGTGACCAAAAAAATGACCGGCGATGCGTCGGCAGAGGTCAAGGTCGCCGCCGGCGCCTATAATCAGCGCGATGTGTCGCTGGCGGGGCAGCTCCCGCTCATAGAGGACAAACTCTACGCCGGAGTGACCGTCGCATCGTTCAATCGTGACGGCTTTGGCACCCAATACAAGGACTACGATTCGGCAACCGGCACCTTTGGTCGCACCGAGGAAAACTACAACAAGGAAATTTTGGCCGGACGCGTCAGCGTCGAATACACACCGAATGACGCCCTGTTTTTCCGCCTCACCGCCGATGCCGTCGATGATGAATCAAACAACCGCTGCGGCTCCCGGTTCGACACCAACACGGTAGCAGGTCCCAATGGCGAATTCTTCCCGGCTCTCCCCGACCCATTCGATTCTCAATGCGGCATGACCGAGAAACAAAATGTCGAAAGCCAGGGGATATCGCTGAGCGCGAGTTATGCGCTGTCGGATGCGTTGTCGCTGAAGTACATCTACGGCTACCGCGAGGGCGAAACACAGACCTTTATCGATTTTGACGGCACGCCGCTGGACAGCTTCGAAGTTCCGGCCTTCTACGAAGACGACCAGCAAACCCATGAGATACAACTCAATTACGCGACCGAGCGCTTTGCGCTGGTCAGCGGGCTGTATTACTACGAGGGCAATGCAGCAGGTGCCTTCGACGCCCTGTTCGGCCAATTCGGCACCGGCGTGTTAACCGGTTCCCAGTTTACCAACGCGGTATTCGGGGATGTCGATACCGAGAGCCTCTCTGCCTATTTCAACCTGAATTACGACCTGACGGAGACAGTGACGCTGACGGCAGGCGTGCGGGTCACCAACGACGACAAAGCGGCTAACGTGAATCGCCAGTTCAGGCTCACCGCCAATTCGTTTCCGGGCACTACCACCCAGGGATCGGGAATCACCTTTGGTGATTCGGCAACCGATACGCTGCTTGCCGTCCGCACCGCATTCACCAAGGATATGGCCAATGACGACTGGACGGAAACCAGTCCGTCGCTGAAGCTCGACTGGAAAGTTGCCGAGCATATCATGGTCTATGGTGGCTGGTCGCAGGGCTTCAAATCTGGCGGCTTCGACATGCGGGCCGATGCCGCGGTCAATCCATTAGTGGTGGATGGCTATGATCCCGAAACGGTCGACACCTATGAGTTGGGCGTCAAGTCGGAACTGCTGGACAGGCGCCTGCGTATGAACCTCACCCTGTTCCACTCTGATTACAAGGATATGCAGATCACGGTACAGGCGCCTGCCCCTGCCCCGGCATTCTTTTCGTCGACGGTCGTAAACGCCGGCGAGGCGGAAATCAAGGGCTTCGAACTGGAGGCGATCGCTCAGCTCACGGCAAACCTCAGCAGCAAACTGGTGGTCGGTTATCTGGATGGCGACTTCATTGAAGTGCAGGATGCGGTTGCTGGAGACTTGTCCGATATCTGGGAGATGCAGAACGCTCCGGAATGGAACGGCCAGCTGGCACTCCTCTATGACGTGGAGTTGGCCAATTTGGGTGCCCTGTCACTGAGTACCGCAGTGTCCTATCGGGACGCGGTCAGGATGTTCGAAGCCGTGACCTCCCCGATTGACCAGGGTTCGTATTCCCTGTGGGACGCGAGTGCCGTCTGGACGTCGCAGGACGAACACTGGACGGTAGGCGTGCATCTGAAAAACCTGAACGACGAAGAATACCGCACCGGCGGCTATAACTTCCCGGCCACCGCCGGGGAGGATGCCATTCTGGGCTTCTATGGCGATCCGCGCAGCTGGACAGTAAGCCTCGGCTACGAGTTCTAGCGCACGATTGCTACCCAGGCAGACCCTCTACTTTGAGCCGCTTCCCCAGCGGCTTTTTTTTCCTTCCTGAAAGTGACCAACTGCTCAATCGCGTCATCCGCGAACCTGTGCAGCTGATGTTATCACCGTCGCCGGTCTATGGCAGTGTCGCTACGGCCGCTGAAACCCTCGCTGAACCGGGTCAGCGGGGTTTGAGTATCGTCAATACATCACCCTTTTGATTGGAGTAAACTGGTGCTTATGTAGCGCAGGCTGGCGCTGCCCGG
>CAMYKE010000156.1 GCA_947258895.1 uncultured Pseudomonadales bacterium
AAACAGTGGATGGCTGAGGTGCCGGACCAGATCCGTCTTTCGGTTCGCCATGTCGCATTCCATACCGGCGCTGACTACGCGGTCAGAATCCTGGAGGCGAGTCGAAAACAGGACAAGTACTGGCAGACCCTGGAAGCTCTGCTGGCATCGCAACAACAGTGGACACAGCACCATACTGTTCAGCCCGACAGAATCGGGCCAGCCATCGCGGGTGTGGGCTTGAACATGGAGCAGCTGATGATCGACATGAATGCTATGGAAGTACTGCTGCGCATTGAGCAGGACAAGAAAGACGCCATACTTCTGAAAGTCAGCGCGACGCCGGGATACTTTGTCAATGGCAGGCCGTTACCCAGCTTTGGGCAGCAGCAATTGGCCGACCTGGTCCGCGAAGAGTTGAGTAAACAGTAAATTCGAGAAAGGTGTCAGATTTACTTGTGGCGTGTCATCAATAAGCTAATCAATTCGGTCTGGACTACAAAATAGATCCGATACCTATTCTATTGGACACCTTTTCTATTTCCGCTTGGCCGCCGCGAATCCGGACTGAATTATTTCTTCGCACGCGACATACAGTTGTGAGTCCCAATCCATACTTTCAACACAAAACCTACAAAAAATCGCTGTGGCGTTCTCAAGTTGAGACGAGTTCACAGCCGAATTGACACGCTCTAGGTAGAGTCCAGCGTTGTTCAGCAAAAACTACTCCAGGCTCTTCTTAACCGGGTCACCCTTTCTTAACGTCTGTATGAGCCGATCTAGGTCGGCTATCAATTTGTCTTCGTGTTTACTTGCCATTGAACGGTAACCTGCCCGTATTCATAGGTGAACCATTGTGACTTGCCTGAGTGACGTGGGCGAGAGTTAAGTCCTGGTCCAAACTTGCCCTTTAGGCGAACGGCGGCTCTGGGTCAGTAACAGTCGTTCAACATTTACCAGCTGACGGACTACATCCAGCCACAAGCGGCGCCTAGCGCGTCTTGTTTCGATTAGTAAGGTTCGGTCGCCACTCGCCAGTCATCGCGTAGAACAGGAAATATACACCGAGCATGATGCAGCCAATCCCCATGTAACCAGCTAAAAAGATGCTCGCATCATGTTCGGTCACCAGCAAGTCTTGAGCTAACAGTACTGTGCCAACCAAGATGGTCAGACCGACCGCGCCGCTTATCAATCTAAATATCATCGACGTTGCTCCAAATACCGGGCGTCCACATTGGGTCATCAGCAATAAAGGTGTCAGACTTATCTTGAGGCGTTCTTAAAATTGAATCTCACCACAAATAAATCGGACACCATTTCTCCCGCCATAATCCTGGCTAAAGCGGTTGAATTCTATTCGGCCGTGTGGGGCAACTCGGAAGTTTCAAACTGGGTCAATGCCAACCCCGTATCAAATATCACGAGTTCGCTGGCGATCTTGCCATCCGAGAACTTGTAGCGTGAGATGCCGGTAACGTTCATCGAATTACCCGTCGACTCTTCGCCGCGTGCCGTATCCGAGCCGGTCACGGTCCACTGCACGAACACGCCGTCCTTGCCGCCTGCGATGCCATCGTTAGTGATGCTGAAATCCGGGTAGCTCGCATGCACTTGCAGGATGCCTGCTTTCAGTTCGTCCAGGCTGGCGGCAGTGAAGTCGGGCGCCATGCGCGTGTAATCGCTGTGGGTAATCGCATCGAGCTTGTCGATTTCGGCGGTGCCCCAGACCTCGATCCACGTATTGACGGCAGCAATTTCGGCATCGTAGTTTGCCATCTCGGCAAGTTTCGCCTTAGCCGCGACCAGAACTTCGCTCGCGCCGTCGTCTTTCTCCACTTTGACATCGCACGCGGCGAGCATGAACGCCGAAAGAAATACTGTTATTGCCGTTATTAGAGTTGTTTTCATCAATTTCCCCATTAGTTTTTTTGTTTACGCCGACTGGGTCGCTCGGACCAGGCACTAAGGATACACTGAGCCTCAACGTGAGCAAAGCAATGACGAATCGCTAAATTACACGAAATGCGCGACGATAAAACGATCATACGGCACGGCACCATGCAGAAAGGTCATCAGTTTCTGGAAACGGTGACGGTTCTGCCGCTGACAGTTGACGTGGTGTTTACATTTTTCTCCAATGCTGAAAACCTTGAACGCATCACGCCGCCGGAGCTCGCTTTTCAAGTCCTGACGCCGATCCCAATCGTTATTAAAGAGGGCACGGTCATCGCCTATCGTCTGCGGCTCTTCGGAGTACCCTTTCACTGGCGCACCCGGATCGCTCGGTGGCAACCAAACGATCAGTTTATCGACGAACAGATCCACGGACCGTACAGCAGCTGGATACATCGGCACACGTTTGCCGCGTGCGAAAACGGTACGCGCATGACGGACCGTGTGGAGTATCGGTTGCCATTCCAGCCGGCAGGTTCTCTCGCGCTGCCGCTGGTCCGACGACAGCTGGATCGCATCTTCCGCTATCGCGCGAGCGCCATCCGACGACTGTTGGGCGGTGATCATTGAAGTTCGACGATCAGGGCTTCGTTTGGGAGAAAGGTGTCAGAGTTATTTGCGCGACACCTTATCTCGTCAATCCCGGGACCCGAAAGACTACAAAATAAATCCGACACCTTTTCTTGTCGCTTCGGTGGTTTTTTGGTCAGTTGCCAAGTTCGTACAGTAGCTCATATGTGTGACCAGCCGAATCTTGAGTAATAGTCATCGAGCCAGAAATCTCTTCGAGCTCACCATTGCCCGAGCCTTCTAGAATTTCTACATCCAATGTCTGCGAATCCTTGGACATGTGACCATTGTGGATAAGTGTGAAAGCGCCGGCCTTCCCCTTTAAGGAGCCTGAAAATTCTTCAATCGCAAAGTAAACGGCGGTTCCACTCTCCGTTCCCTTGCTGATCATCTGACCCTTACCTGATCCGGATAAATCACCTGAGTAGGTCTTGTCGATGATCATCCGACCGGCTGGCCATTCCCCATCAGCCTGTGGTCGCAGATCTACTTCAAATGTTCCTTTTGCGCTCATCGATTCACCCTCATCAGAAACCTCGCTTGCGAGTGTCAAGTAAGACAATCCGATCCATAGCAGAGAAATAATTAGAATTTTCTTCATTACACAATCCAATGCAGGTCATGACACCGGAGTACAAGGCAACGCTGTCGGGCATTAAACGTAGGACCACATTGTGTCATCAGGAGACGATTCTAGCAGCTCCAGGCGACCGTCTCAGTTCAGCCAATAGCAGCCACTGAGTACAGATTACCGGCGGTGGCCAGTTGACCACAGGTGGTCGACGCAAAACTCCATCTCGTTAAGCGCGGGATTCGAGCACGCGGCCCATCGGCACTTTTGATAAAGCGACTCGCCTCGAATCGTTCTGAGAAGTTCCTTCTGGAGCCGAGTAGCATCATAGTCGCGCCATCCTTCGCGACCTGGAAGTCGCACCAGGAATTGCGTTTGGTGTTTGTCCCACTCATCAATTCGCCAGTAGGTCCCATCGGCAGACCGATAGAGTTTTATCCAGTCGCCTTGCTCAATGAACTCTAGTTGGTTGAGCACTGCACGGGCATCATCAG
The DNA here is from genome assembly GCA_947258895.1 of uncultured Pseudomonadales bacterium. The sequence continues at coordinate 3,571 of CAMYKE010000156.1, forward strand.
TGCCTTCATCAAAATACGAAATTTCGGGCCAGTCAGTTGCTTTCACACTGGTTTCCAATCGGATTTCACGACCGGCTGCTTTAGGTCAGTAGCGGATGTCAATGATACCCCGAAAGCAGCCGTTCGAGCGGCCGGTTTCCAGGGTTTTGGTGCCGGTGTTGACTTGTTGCTTTTTTGAACTCGGAAAGACCAAGCTATGGCTGCCGACAGCCGCATGATTTGCACCCACCTGTGTAACGATGCGTGTATTGCATTTGTCCGTTATCATTACCCGGCCGCCGCGGCCTGAACGATAGCGAGCGGCGACTTGGGCTTACAATTGGAATCATCATGAGAATGAAGCAACTACTGTTTGTGTTTTGTCTGTGCCTTTTAGCGGGCTTGGCATCCGCCCAGATGACAGGAAAAGCGCTTGACGTTAACCTGAACAACGACGCGGTTCGTTTGGGTTTTAGCTGGCGGCTCGGCGACCCGAATTACCTTGCCGAACTCGGCTGGCTCTACAGTCAGGACAAAGGGGACGTTATTCACGCGAGCTTCCACCTTGTGGATGCCGCGAGCGGATCCGGCACGGCATTGCAGGCCGGCTTGGGAGTGCGCCTGGTCCAAACCCGCACCGACCCGAGCACGTTTAACGGAACGGCGCTGGCGCTCGGCGGCTTTGCGCGATATACCTTGCCGAATGCCGGTCGCTATAACATCGGCGGTTACGGGTACTATGCGCCTGACGTCTCCTCGTTCGGTGACCAGAGCGAGTACTACGAAGTTGGTGTGCGGGTCGGTTACAGTGTTGTTCGCGCCGGCGATGTTTATCTCGGCGTGCGGCGTATTCAGGCCAAATACAAAGGCCTCGGTAGATTCACATTCGATTCCGGTGTGCTCTTTGGTTTTGAACTCCGTTTCAAGTAGAACGGATCTTGGTGCCGCGCAGCGACTGATTAGACTATTCAAGGTTGCAATTGAGCCGACATTCTACCCGCCCGCTATAGGGGAAAGCAGACGTCGGCCAGAGGCGAAGATTAATGGGGATATTCCTTATTTAATTAACGCGTTAAATCAGGAATGTCCGCATTTCCCCCACTTATTGGCAGCACACAATCCAGGGAAGAGTTCCCTATCGCTTAAATAGGTCTTTCATATTTGGCATCGCCGGCAAATCCTCGGGTGTTTTTGTAATTTTAGATACCGCTCCCGAATCCCCATACTCCAGCAATTCTGAGCTATGGGTGCTCCTTTTGCCGTTGGTGATAGATTCACCCTCAGACTTAACCATACCGAAGGGCACTCGACCGGAAATCCATGCCGTGTTGCTACTGGTCACACTAATTTTCTTGAATATCACTTTCATTTCAGCAGCGCCAGTGCCTTCGATCTTGCGTGCTGGAAAGCTTCCGGCCTTGACCGTCACATCCTCGTCACCAACAAAA
>CAMYKE010000157.1 GCA_947258895.1 uncultured Pseudomonadales bacterium
GAGCCTGATCATATCTGATTGGCACTTACTTGAGCCGGTCATTCCTGCAGGAGAGTCACCTCTGCGGAAGCAGGGGCAGGAATCAAGTCATTGTAGTGCCGTTTTCCTCGATAATAGATACTAATGCTACCGGGCTGCAGTGCGAGGCTTTCATTGCTCAAACTTCACATCACGAGAAGCCGGGTTCCCGCCTTCGTACCCGATAGTCCGTGACGATCCATTACTCGTCCTACCTACACGGGCACATTACGGTTCGCAAGGATTCAATGCTCGTCACACCTGCGCATGCGGGGAAGAAGACTCGAGGTCAAGGCTCAACCCGCTCAACCCATACAAAATTGTCCGTGCTCAGAACCTTTCCGCCGTCCCAGCGATACGCCACCAGCTTGCCACCGGGTTTGGCGACGCTGTAATCCAGGCAGGCAATATTCGGGGCGAGCGGTGCGGGCTCCCCATCCATCCAGTAGTGTCCCAGGAACACCGGCTTTTCCTTGTGGCTATACATGATCAGGTGGTCGACATCCATCGGGTCTTCGGGAATGTGGGTACTGGCCGACTCCGGCCCCATGTATGCGTCCCGGTACGTAACGACCTTTTGGTCCCACCAGCGCACCCGGATATGATGCCGATCCTTACCCTCCTTGTCGGCGTAGCTGCTACCCGCCGGTAGCCTGACTTCCTTGCCCTTGAGAAGGGTTTCGACTGCCTGGCAAGGCAACGACCCTTGCTCGCTTGAGAGAAGTAGCAACTCATCATCCAGCAGGTTACGGCCCTGCTCCCCTTTTTCGATCAACTCGATAAACAGCGGGTCCCAGCACGCATGCACCACCCGGAATTCCTCAAGGTCGAGCCACAGCGGCAGGGTCTTGAACCAGTTGATCACGTCTTCCCAGGCATCCGGATCATGCTCGTACGCCACCAGGAACTCCGCATGTTGCCTGCTGTTTTTCTCGTTTCGCGGGCGCAGGTAGTCACCCTCCGGAGAAGGCGTGAAGTAGGCAATGGCATTGTACTCGTGATTCCCCATCACCGAGAGCGCGTCGCCCTGCTCGATCATCGGCCGCACGATGTCGATAACCTCGCGCTGGTGCGGGCCCCGATCAACAAAATCGCCCAGGAAGATAGCCCGGCGCGATGGATGCGCATAAAAACCACCGGCATTGCTATAGCCCAGCTTCTCCAGCAACGCTTCGAGGGACTTCGCGCAGCCATGAATATCGCCAATAATGTCGTAGTTCATTTCGCTATGCCTTTGCTGGTATTCGATCCTGTTTGTTTGCAGCTTCACCCATCCGCAAATCGATGTTTACAATGAAGCGTTTATGGTTGCTCTACACGTAACCGACCCGGAGCTTGCATCGAAACCCGAGTCGCCACAAAGCGCGTGCCCAGGCGCATTCCAGTTCAGAGTATAAATACAATGCGGCCAAGTTATTAGCACTATTTTAGATGGCCTCCAATAGTGGCTAATTAACGCTTGCGGCCACTACCGACGCCGCACCAGAGTCAGGCCGTCGGCCAGGGGCAACAGAATCTGGTCGACGCGTTCATCCTGGTGAATCTTCGCATTGAGCTTGCGCAGCGCATCCGTATCCGGGTCGCTCGCGTCCGGGTCCGCCACCCGCCCGCTCCACAGCGTGTTGTCGATCATGATCAGGCCGTTGCGGCGGAGCAATGCCAGGCAGGCTTCATAGTAGGCGTCGTAGCTCTCCTTGTCGGCGTCGATAAATGCGATATCGAAGCTGCCGCCTTCGCCGATATCGATCAGCGTCTGCAGCGTCTCAATCGCAGGCGCCAGGCGCAAATCGATTTTGTCCGCCACCCCCGCCCGTTCCCAATAGCTGCGTGCGATACTCGTCCACTCTTCGCTGACATCGCAGGCGATGAGTTGTCCGTCCTGCGGCAGCGCCCGGGCCATACAAAGCGAGCTGTAGCCAGTGAAGACACCCACCTCCACAATCCGTTTCGCACCGAGCAACTGGACCAGCAACGCCATAAACTGCCCCTGCTCCGGGGAGATCTGCATGGAAGCCACCTCCATCGTCGCGGTCCTGTCCCGCAGCTCCCGGAGCGAATCGTCCTCGCGCAACGTATTTTCCAAAACGTACTGGTAGAGCTCGTTGGTAAGGTTAATGGTTTCGCGGCTCATCGACGGGATCCCGGGGTGTGATTACGCGGCGTACATCTCGCAGCACTGTGCGGTGGACAGGTTAATTTTACCACGGCCGAAGTCGGCATTCTGTAGTGAAGGACTGTGAATTTTCGGGCAGTCGAATTAGCGGGCGGGCGAGGATTTGCACGGCGTGAACAATAGTTCAGGGCTTTATCTGGCTATGATAATAGAAAATTATTTATATATAAAACAGTAATTTATTTGCTTTACTTTATGTGAACTATCCGACCGAAAAAGGCGCTGGCTTCGCGTCAGAACTGCTAGCCGACTGGCCAGCCTGCCTGTCGACTGCCCCCTCTCCCGTCTGCGGGAGAGGGCTAGGGTGCGGGGGTTTTGATGTCTGCCATTGCTGAGCGTATCGATAGCGGCATCATTAAGGCATCGAGTGCGGGCAACACGCACCCGCGTTCGGGCAGTCCTTCACGGGTGCAGCGTGGAGGGAAACCTGCCGTTCTGGCCGCTGACCCCGACTTTCAACCGTACCGTCCAATCTCGATAGGCTGCTATTACTACGGTTATTTTTCGATCCTGCCTGGTGGCGAATCGTGCTGCATCAATACACCAGCGTTTGCATCGCGCGTGCCGGTATTTCCAGCTTCACCTGCTCCGACTCCACAAAGAAGTTGTAGCTGACCGGCTCATCGGTGTGGTTCATCACAATGGTTGCCATGCCACCGTCCTGGTTCACGAAGGACGTCGCCAGCAACACGCTACGACTACTGCTGGTGCTCATCCGCTGTGCCTCGGGACGCACGAATTTCGAGAAATGGCCGATATAATAGTACGTCGGTGTATAAATCAATTCGCCCGTGTCGGTATCGGCATGGATCGGTGCGAAACAGAAATTACCCACATGGTTCGGCCCGCCATTCTGGTCCAGCAGGATATTCCAGTCGGTCCAGCCGACGGTGCCCCTGTTGAAATCATTGATCATCGAGTGGCCATAGCGCTCCGCATTGGGCCAGTACTGGTAACGATCCGCCCGGAAGCCCTCGTTGGTGCCCTCGGTAAACAACAGTTTTTTGTCCGGGTAGGACTCATTGATCAGGGCCAGGTTGTCGTGCATGGTCTCACCGCCCGCCCAGGTTTCATACCAGTGGAACCCGATGCCCCAGGCGTATTTGGAGGCTTCCGGGTCATCAAAAATGACATTGGCCCGATTCCCGATCAGATCCCGATTATGGTCCCAGACGACAATCTTCTTATCGCCGAGCCCTTCCTTTTCCATAGTCGGTCCCAGGTGGTTCTTGAGGAAATCACGCTCCTCTGCCGCGGTATAGATCATCGACTCCCAGATCTGCACGGCCATCGGCTCGTTCTGCACGGTGATGCCCCAGATCGGCATGCCCTCCGCCTCATACGCCTTGATAAACCTGGTGTAATACATCGCCCAGGTATCATTGTATTCGGGTAACAACTTCCCGCCATGCAGCATATCGTTGTTGCTCTTCATGAATGCGGGCGCACTCCACGGGCTGGCGTACAGCAATAATTCACCACCGGCCGCCTGCGTCGCACGTTTGATTAACGGGATGCGAAACTTGCGATCGTGGTCAATGCTGAACGTGGCGAGCGATTTGTCGCCCTCCTCGATGTAAGTATGACTGCCACTGCCGAAGTCCGAGCTGTGAATGGTAGTTCGCGCCAGGCTGTATCCGATACCGGCATCCTTATCGTAGTACGCCAGGAGCAATTCTTCTTGCTTTGCTGCGGGTAGCTTGGCGAACACCTCCGCGCTCGCGTCGGTAATGGCGCCGCCGATACCCAGTAATTTCTGGAAGCGCTTGTCCGGATTGACGAATACGGAAACTTCAGCCTCGGTTGGCTGGACCCCCGGTTTGAAAGTCAGCTCGTGGCTCAAGGCCAGTCGCTTGTCGGTATCCTTGGCGGTGGTAAAGACGCGCACCTGCTTGCCATCAGCCGCGACCTTCTTTTCGGCAGCCTCATGATGTGCCGCAACCGCCGCCAGCTGCTGGCCGCCTGCTATCGCCCCTGCCAACAGTAACGCCAGGCATTTTATTTTGTTCATCGAATGGTTCCTCCATTGTTTTTGTTAATCTTGCCGGACCGACGCAGTCACGTGACCGCCGGCTGCAATAACGCGCCCGAGCGTAGTGAAAGTGATCTTTACAAAACCCCGGACCAGAAAGATAACGCCTGCTCGAATAAGGTACCGCAGCGAGGATCGGGTACCAAAGCGATGACAGTGCACTGCGTGCTTCAGCAAGTACTGGCATCTCAGCCCGCTGTTGCAGCCACAATTCTACAATGGCAAGCACATAGATTCCTTATAATCACGCTGGTTTGCGATGAACACCGCCGGAATTGAGACGGAATGCCGGAGGCAACCGCAAAAAAAGGGTGGGAAACGGGCCCATATCAGCATGGCACTTACTTAAGCGCAAGCAAGAAAAACGGGTCAGATCACATTTTTCACAGGGCCGGCAGAAGCAATTTTTACCCTGACCCCAAAATATTATGCCGCAAACTCCAGCGTTGCGGTTCTGTCCCGCCGCTCCCGGAGGACGGCGTCTTCGCGGAGTGTATGATCCAGGAGGTAGTGATAAAGCCCAGGGGTGAGATTGAGGGTTTCGCGACTCCTAATCCGGCTCCATCAATCCGAGGAATACCAAAACGATCGTACATCGGCGTTTGCATCACCGGGGCGCTGCAGTGCGAAAAAGGGTAGCGCGAAAAAGGTATAGCGCGCGTTCTATATCCCTTGATCGTTCAACAACGCAAACTCATCGAGAACGGCCTGTGCGTGCCTGCTCCTGTCCACTGTTTTGATC
>CAMYKE010000158.1 GCA_947258895.1 uncultured Pseudomonadales bacterium
AATCGCATAACAAAGAAACGGTGTGGATGGCAACCTGCTGCTGGGAGGAGGACTGTGCAATGGTGGGCCTGCGGATAGACTTTCGGCGTGCTGCATTTCTGCCACCGGGCAAACCCAGGAGAGCGGATGCATGACCGATAGCAGCACGCCCCGGCGCACGGAGCAGCGCCCCCGGAAGCAGGGGCTGGGCACTTTTGGCGGTGTATTTACTCCGAGCATCCTGACCATTCTCGGCATTATCCTGTTTCTCCGCCACGGCTGGGTCGTGGGTATGTCCGGGCTGTTGGGAGCTTTGGCGATGATTGTGATCGCCCATGCGCTGGCGGTGATTACGGCGCTCTCCCTGGCGGCAATTGCGACCAACCGGCAAGTACGGGGCGGTGGCGACTATTACCTGATCTCCCGCAGCCTCGGTCCTGAATTCGGCGGAGCGCTCGGCCTGATACTGTTCGTAGCCCAATCGATCTCGGTGGGTTTTTACTGCCTGGGCTTTGGCGAGGCTGCGGCGGCACTGCTGACCGACGTCGCCTGGGCGCGCCCCGCCACGCTGGCGTTGCTGGCCGCCGGTATCCTGTTTGTCATTGCCCTGGTAGGCTCCGATCTTGCCACCCGTTTCCAGTTCATCATTATGACGATAATGGCGGCAGCGCTGGTGTCTTTTGTCGTCGGCGCTGCAGGGCGGGCTGACAGCGAAACCCTGCTGTCCAACCTCGCCGCACCGGCAGAAGGCCTGCCGTTCTGGGTGGTGTTTGCGATCTTTTTTCCTGCGGTTACCGGCTTTACCCAGGGGGTTAGCATGTCCGGAGACCTGGCTCGCCCCCGCGAAAGCCTGCCCGCGGGGACCTTTGCAGCGATCGGCATGTCATTGGTCGTCTATACCGGCGCTGCCATTTTGTTCGCAGCCGGAGCGTCGCATCAGGAATTGACCTCTGACTTCGAGGCCTTCAGGCGATTTTCCCAATGGGCGCCGTTGTTTGACGCAGGCGTGATTGCTGCAACCCTGTCCTCCGCCCTGGCCTCTTTCCTGGGCGCGCCGCGCATTTTACAGGCGCTGGCGAAGGACCGGATCTTTCCGTGGCTCAATCCCTTCGCCATCGGCGCCGGCGGCGCCGACAATCCGCGTCGGGCGGTGCTCCTGACCGGGTCGATCGTACTGGTAATATTCCTGTTGGGGGACCTGAATGCGATCGCGCGCATTATTTCGATGTTCTTTCTGGTCTCCTACGGCTTGCTGAACTGGGCGACCTATGTCGAAGCGCATGGCGCCAGCCCGTCGTTCCGGCCAAAATTTCGCTACTTCCATACCAACCTGGCGTTACTCGGCAGCCTGCTGTGTCTGGGCACCATGCTGGCGATTGATATCTGGTCGGGCGTGATCGCGGTTGCGGTCATGGCCGCAATTCACCAGTATCTGCGCAATTGCGACCTCTCCGCGGAATGGGCCGACAGCCGGCCAGCATACAATTACCGCAAGTTGAAGGACACTATCCACGAGATCGGGCGACTGCCTGTCTCGGAATGGAGCTGGCAGCCCAATTTGCTGATCTTCGGTGAAAACGCGGACCGCCGCGATCTGCTGGCGAGGTTCGGGACCGCATTTGCCGGCAGCTCGGGAATTGCCACGAACGTAGGCATCGTCCAGGGCGAGGGCGACTTTTTCAATACCCAGGAACGACGGGATGCGCTGGCAGAGGAACTACGCGAGGAAATCGAATCCCGTCAGCTGGATGCGTTTCCACTGGCCATTGCGGCCCCGGATCTCCGGGTAGCGGTGAGTACACTGCTGCAGGCCTGGGGCATCGGCCCGGTGCGCGCCAATACCGTGGTGCTGGACTGGTGGGAGCACTTGCCGGACGATTCTCCGTCGGCAGATGCGGCGCGCTACGGGCGACAGTTGCAGGCGGTACTGAGAATGGGTTGTCACGTGCTGGTGCTGGATGTCACCGGCAAAGAATACCGGGATATTATGAGTTGCGATCCCAAACAGCGTCGCATCGACGTCTGGTGGTGGGAGGAATCCTCCTGCCGGCTGAGCCTGTTGCTGGCCTATCTGATGACTCGCGCGCCGGAATGGGAAGACAGTACCATTCGCATTCTGGTGCCCTGTGCGCCGGATCAGGACCAAAAGATCGAGTCACATCTGGAAGGGCTGATCGAAAAAGCGCGAATTGATGCGGAAATAGAAATGGTGCCCGATGCCGATTCGGGCGACCTGGTGGCGCGTTCGCGGGATGCCTCGCTGGTATTCTTCCGCGTTAATTTCGACGGCATGTGCGCCGTGGATCCCTTTGGCGGTCCCCTCGAGGACGCACTCCCGGAGCTGCCCATCAGTTGTATCGTCGGGGCTGCAAAATCGGTTAAGCTCACCGAGCCCGAGGAACCGCAGCCGCAGCGAGATGACACGCAGGAATAAGCCACAGGAGATGCGCCGCCGACAGCGACCAGTGCCAGAAATCAGCGCTACATCCATGCGCGGGGTCGCACCGGCGCAAACAAGAGTTAAATGTACAAACAGGAGATAATTGTGACCACCGAAGCTTCAAATCCGGAAACCTCACCGGAACCCATGCTCCCCACCGATCTGGGGGGCGTCGCAACCTCTATCCAGGACAGCCTGCTGGATATCTGGGCGAACTTTGTAGCTCATACGCCCTTCCTGGCAGGCGGCATCCTGGTCCTGCTCGCGACCTGGATCGTCGCCAGGCTCATCGACAAGCTGGGACACCGGCTGTTTCGAAATTCCGGTCTGCGCGAATCGCTTCAAGACCTGATCTTGCGGCTGATCATCATCGCCGCCTGGACGCTGGGCTTTCTGCTCGCAGCTATGGTGGTATTTCCGGGCCTGACGCCGGCCAAGGCGCTGGGCGGCCTGGGGCTGCTATCGGTAGCGGTCGGCCTGGCATTCAAGGACATCTTCGAAAATTTCTTCGCGGGGATTCTGTTGCTGTGGCGCTACCCCTTTGAGAAGGGAGATTTCATCGAATGCCAGGGGTTGACCGGTCGCATTGAAAATATTGAAGTCCGTATGACACGAATCCGCAAGACTTCGGGTGAACTGGTGGTGGTGCCCAACTCGTTTCTGTTCAAGAACCCCGTCGATGTGTTGACCGATCGGAACACCCGCCGGGTGACCATCATGGTTGGCGTCGCCTATGGCGAAGACGTCGAGGAAAGCGTCAAAGTGATTGAAGATGCGGTCAACGCCTGCTCCAGCATCGACGGCGAGCAACCAGTGCAGATCTTCCCCCAGGCATTTGGCGCCAGCAGTATCGATATTGAAGTGACCTGGTGGACGGAGCCTCGCCCGGTGGACATTCGCGCGTCGCGGGGGGAAGTGGTAACGGCGGTGAAGAAAGCGCTGGATAATGCAGGCATCGAGATTCCGTTCCCCTACCGCACGCTCACCTTTGCCGAGCCCCTCCCGGTCGCCGCGCAGGATGGTGTGCCGTCCACCGCCAGTGATAACTGAACAAGAGCTTCCGTTCCGTTCCGGGAACAGCGCTACTCGGTCCCCGGGCAAAGCCGAGCTCAAGGGCAGCCCGGGGTAGCCTATGCACGGCCTGGATATCGTAATTATCTGCGGCATCGTGGTGGCCGGTTTTGGCTGCCAGTGGATCGCCTGGCGCTGCAAGGTTCCCTCGATACTGTTCCTGCTCTTCGTCGGGATAATGGCAGGCCCGGTGTTGCAGTGGCTGAACCCGGACGAACTGCTGGGTGATCTGCTGAAACCGCTGGTCTCCGTGGCCGTGGCGGTCATTCTGTTTGAGGGCAGCCTTACCCTGAAGCTCAGGGAACTGGGCGGGCAGGGCGCGGTGGTAAAACGCCTGGTGACCCTGGGCGTGCTGGTTTCGCTGCTGTTTGGCGCGTTGTCCGCCTGGTGGCTATTGGGCTGGGATCTCTCCCTGGCGATTCTGTTTGGCGCTATTGTCACGGTGAGTGGGCCGACCGTGGTGGTGCCCCTGCTGCGTGCAGTCAACCTCTCGCAACCGCTGGCAAACATCCTGCGCTGGGAAGGCATACTGATCGATGCCATCGGCGCCATACTGGCATTGCTGGTATTCGACTATATCATTGCCGCGCATGCGGCGGCCGGGCTGGTTCAGGTGCTGCAAACCATGCTGGCCATCATCGGCGCCGGCGTGACGCTGGGAATATGCGGCGGCTATGGCTTTGGCATTGCGCTGCGCCGGCAATTGGTACCAGACTACTTGCGCGACTTTGCGGCGCTGGCGGCGATGCTACTGGTGTTTGCGACGGCGGAGGCGCTGCAGGCCGAAGCCGGATTGCTGGCGGTCACCCTGATGGGTGTCTGGCTCGCCAATATGCGGAATGTGGAACTGGAAGACGTACTGAGCTTCAAGGAAAGCCTGACGCTGATGCTGGTGTCCGGACTATTCATCATCCTCGCGGCGCGATTGAGCCTGGAGGGCCTAGAGTCCGTGGGGCTGGGCGCCCTGGTGATCTTCCTGGTGTTGCAGCTTGTGGCAGGACCGGTGCGCGCACTGGTCAGCTCCCTGGGAAGCACCCTGGCGTGGCGGGAACGGCTCTTTCTTGGCTGGGTATTCCCACGCGGCATCGTTGCTGCCGCGATCTCGGCGCTGTTCGCGTTGCGCCTGGAAGAACAGGGTTTCGCCAATGCAGACAAACTGGTACCGCTGGTGTTCACGCTGATCGTGGGTACCGTGGTCATACAAAGCCTGACGGCACGGCCGCTGGCCCGCTGGCTGAAAGTTGCCGATCCCGACCCCAATGGCGTGCTTGTGGTTGGCGCCAATCCGGTGGCGCTGCACTTTGCCCAAGCACTGCAGGACGCGGGGCTCAGGGTGCTAGTGGCGGATTCCCATTGGGAGAGTACCGCCTCGGCGCGCATGATGGGGCTACCTGTGTTCTACGGCAATGCCGTATCCCGCTATGCCGAGCATCACCTGGACCCGGCGGGGCTGGGCTGCCTGCTGGCGCTGTCCC
>CAMYKE010000159.1 GCA_947258895.1 uncultured Pseudomonadales bacterium
GCGACGCCGATCACTTTTGCATAATCATAGTCGACATTCTGCTTTGCAAATGCAGTTGTAGTTGCCAAAATGCCGGCTGTTAAGATGGCTGTTGCGGTCTTCATTGTGTTCTCCTCTACGTGTTCCCACGCGGCTATCGGTAGTGTTGGGTTTAGCATAGGCGGCGAGACCTGAATGAAACCTGAATCGAAACCGGATAATTTTCCTGAATTTGTGATTGATACCAAACGACTAAGCCCGACCCAGCGCTATCAGCATGACCTGGATGCCGGCTTGCTGGTGCCCGACGCCGCTCAGGCGGAGGCTGTAGCGCACCTGCAGCACTTGTATGAGGAGTTACTCGGCGCTCTGGAGACCGCGCGACCGCCGTCTCTATTGAGGCGTCTCACGGACGTTTTCAACAAGCAGCCGCACGAGCCGATCATGGGCCTGTATCTGTGGGGGGGCGTAGGGCGCGGCAAGACTTACCTGATGGACGCGTTCTATGACAGCCTGCCATTCGCGCAAAAAATGCGCTCGCATTTTCACCGTTTTATGCAGCTGGTGCACCACAAGCTGCGGAGCCTGGCGGGCCAGAAGAACCCGCTGCCGCTGATCGCCGATGACCTGGCGGGCTCGGTAAAGGTGATATGCTTCGATGAGTTTTTTGTCTCTGACATTACTGATGCAATGATTCTCGGCGGGTTGATGGAGGAGCTGTTCGCGCGTGGCATTACCCTGGTGGCCACGTCCAATATCATTCCGGACCAGCTGTAGTTGCGGGTGCTGGAGCAGGCCGAGATCTTTCATGCGCCGTTGGATGAGGAGGCATATCGCAGCCTCTATAACAGCTTTATGGAACTGGCGCCGGACCAGGAGACCATAAGTGCGGGCGAGGTCATCCAGATCGAGGGTCGCGACCTGGTTACGGTGTATTGCGATGATGACGTAGTCTGGTTTGAATTCGACGAGCTGTGCGGTGGGCCGCGCAGCCAGAATGACTACATCGAACTGGCGCGGATCTACCACGCGGTGCTGATCAGCAACGTACCGGTCATGGGGGCTGATGCGGAAGACAAGGCGCGTCGCTTTATCAACCTGGTGGACGAGTTCTACGATCGTGATGTCAAGTTGATCATGTCGGCCGCCACCGGGCTGGAGAATTTGTATGCGGGGGAGCGGCTGGCTTTCGAATTCGAGCGCACCCGAAGTCGTTTGCTGGAAATGCAGTCCCATGCCTACCTTGCCCGGGAACACAAGGCGTGACGGAGTATTTTTTGCAATCTCGCGGGCGGAATAAAACATGCATTTGGCGCTTGTTTACACCGCATGGTTTGGGTAGAATGCGCGCCTCCTTTTTAGGATTGCCCCCGCTTTGGTCCGCCACACACGTGATTACGGTGCGCCCCGGGGAGCAAGTCTGTGTAATTCGAGCACCTTTAAGCCGAGTATTGAAGCGAAAATGAAGACATATACTGCCAAACCTGAGACAGTCGAACGCGACGGGTACGTTGTTGACGCAGCGGAGAAAACGCTGGGTCGACTTGCGACCGAGGTGGCCAGCCGCTTGCGTGGCAAGCACAAGCCCGAGTACACCCCGCACGTCGATACGGGTGACTACATCGTGGTGATCAATGCCGAGAAGGTCCGTGTTACGGGCAACAAGGCGACGGACAAAATGTATCATCGTCATACCGGCTTTCCGGGCGGCCTCAAGAGCGTGGCGTTTGAGGATATGATCGAGCGAACCCCGGAGCGCGTTATTGAAATCGCGGTGAAGGGCATGTTGCCGAAGAATCCATTGGGACGCGCGATGTACAGCAAATTGAAAGTCTACGCCGGCTCCGAGCACCCCCACTCGGGACAGCAGCCGCAGAAATTGGAAATTTAATCAGGAGCCAAGCAGAGAGACTATGTCAGCTACTTCATATTACGGAACCGGTCGTCGCAAAACATCCACGGCCCGTGTATACCTCTCCCCGGGCGCCGGCGATATTGTCGTAAATGAGCGATCGCTGGATACCTACTTCGGTCGTGAGACCGCGCGCATGATCGTGCGCCAGCCACTCGAGCTTACTGAAACTGCCGGCAAGTTTGATATTCGTGTCACCGTAAAAGGCGGCGGCAGTTTCGGGCAGGCCGGTGCGATTCGCCACGGAATCACCCGTGCGCTGCTGGAATATGACGAGACTCTGCGTCCCTCGTTGCGCCACGCCGGGTTCGTGACCCGGGATGCACGTCAGGTTGAACGTAAAAAGATCGGCTTGCGTAAGGCGCGTAAGAGACCTCAGTACTCCAAGCGTTAAGCGTTGCTTCTGTAGACCTGCGCTATTCAGGAAAACGCCCGAACCGGCGATGGTTCGGGCGTTTTTTGTGCCGCTAAATATAGGCTTCGCCTTGTATCGACTAGGCAATTTCTTTATTATCTTCGACTGCCTTTCGGGCAGATAATAATAAGTCAGAGCCCGCTTCACAGGTTCTTTTTCTTTGCGGAGTCAATAACGTATGGCCAATGAAACTGTAAATACCGGTCGCCGTACTTTTCTGATCGGTGCCACCTCCGTGGTGGGTGCAGCGGGAGCAGTTGGTATCGCAGTCCCTTTCGTTGCTTCATGGCAACCCAGCGCAAAAGCGCGATCAGCAGGGGCGCCGGTGTTGTTCAACAAGAGCAAGATTGAACCGGGCGCGATGGTTACCGTCGAATGGCGGCGCCAGCCAATTTACATCGTGCGGCGCACGCAGGAGGCGCTGGACCTGCTCAAGGCCATTCCCAAATCTGACCTGAAGGACGCTGATTCCGAAAATCTGGCGCAACAGCCGGAGTATGCTCGCAACGAAACCCGTGCCAGCGATCCGGAGTTTTTGGTGCTCAAGGCCGTGTGTACCCATTTGGGATGCGCACCGAAATATCGTCCGGAAGTGGCGCCGGCAGACCTGGGCAAGAATTGGGTAGGTGGATTTTTCTGTCCCTGCCATGGCTCGCGATTTGACCTTGCAGGCCGGGTATACGCGGGTGCGCCGGCGGGCGCAAATTTGCCCGTACCACCCCATCGTGTTGATGGCGATGTGATCGTGATCGGTGAAGATGGAGGCGCAGCATAATGATGAAATATCTGGTGGCCCTCACCAACTGGGTAGATGCGCGCATCCCGATCGTCTCCACCTGGAATAAGCACTTGGGCAAGTACTATGCCCCGAAAAACTTCAATGGCTGGTATTTCTTTGGTTCCCTGGCGCTGCTGGTGCTGGTAAACCAGTTGCTCACCGGGGTCTGGCTGACCATGTTTTACGAAGCCTCGGAGGAGGGCGCATTCGCCTCGGTTGAATATATCATGCGTGATGTCGAGTTAGGCTGGCTGATCCGCTATATGCACTCGACCGGCGCCTCGGCGTTTTTCGCCGTGGTTTATCTGCATATGATGCGTGCGATGATGTACGGCTCCTACCGCAAGCCCCGCGAGTTGTTGTGGCTGATCGGAGTGGTGATTTATGTCGTGCTGATGGCGGAAGCCTTCATGGGCTATGTGCTGCCCTGGGGCCAAATGTCCTTGTGGGGTGCGAAGGTGATCGTTTCCCTGTTTGGCACCATTCCCTACGTAGGGGAGGCGTTGCAGGTCTGGATACAGGGTGATTTCGTGATTGCCGGCCCGACCATCACGCGGTTCTTTGCGCTGCACGTGATTGCCATGCCACTGGTGCTGGTGATGCTGGTCTTTATCCACATCATTGCCCTGCATGAGGTGGGTTCCAACAATCCTGACGGGGTCGAGATCAAGAAGAACAAGGATGAAAACGGCATTCCCAGGGATGGCATTCCCTTTCACCCGTATTACACGGTGCACGATATCGTCGGGGTATGCATGTTCCTCGCGATCTTCACGGCGATCATCTTTTTTGCACCGGAGATGGGCGGCTATTTCCTCGAGCATCCCAACTTTGAGCACGCCGACTTTCTCAAGACCCCGGAACACATAGCACCGGTCTGGTACTTCACGCCGTACTACTCGATGCTGCGGGCGGTACCGGATCCGTTCTGGGGCTTTGTGGTGATGGCGGCGGCAATCGTAATCTTGTTTTTCCTGCCATGGCTGGACCGGAGCCCGGTAAAGTCGATTCGCTATAAAGGCACGATCAGCAAGGTAATGCTGATCGCCTTTATCGTGTCGTTCTTCATCCTCGGCGTATTGGGGACCTGGGCGCCGTCTCCCGGTCGCACCACCCTGGCCGTGGTGACCACCCTCATTTACTTTGCCTATTTCCTGGGGATGCCGTTCTGGACGAAGATGGAAAGCACCAAGCCGGTACCGGAGCGGGTGACCATGAATGGCGGTATCGGTACGGTCAAATTCCTGGCCCTGGTGGCGGTCATCGGGGTGCTCACGTTCCTGCCGCTGAAAGCGGTTGCGGCCGGCGGCGCGGTGCACCTGGATCATATGGAGGTGGACCTGGATAACAAGGCGTCCCTGCAGAATGGCGCCAAGCTGTTCGTCAACTACTGCATGGGTTGTCACTCGGCCAAGTATTCGCGATACCAGCGAGTCGCCGATGACATCGGAATACCTCATGACCTGATGCTTGACAACCTGATCTTCAGCGATGATAAGATCGGTTCCCTGATGACGATCGCAATGCCAACAGATAATGCCAAGGCATGGTTTGGCGCGGCGCCGCCCGATTTGACTCTGGTGGCCCGGGTCAGGTCACCCGACTGGCTGTATACCTATCTGCGTACATTCTATAAAGACGACAGCCGCCCCCTTGGTGTCAACAACAAGACCTTTCCAAACGTCGGCATGCCCCATGTCCTGATGGAACTGCAGGGCCTCGCCGAGTGTGCTGCAGGCCCGGTCAAAGGGGATGCCAAGGTCGATCCCCTCACCGGCGCGAGTCTCGATGAAGATCCCTGTGGCAAGCTCCAGATCGTTCAGGAAGGTTCGATGACACCGGGTGAATATGATGCAGCGATCTACGACCTGGTGAATTTCCTTGCTTATAACGGGGAGCCCATCCAGGACAAGCGCAAGCGCATGGGTATCTTTGTATTGCTGTTCATCGCCTTTTTCAGCGTGTTTGCCTATTTACTCAACCGGGAATACTGGAAAGGCCTGCATTGAATTCGCGCTTGGCTTTCTCGGTATACTGACATAGCGCCGGGCTACCCGTGGCGCACACCACAACTTGATTTTTTTGTTGCGCGACCTCGTGTCGCGCACTTTTATTTGCGGTCTCCGGGTTGGCGGCCAGGAACATCTTTAGGAGTACTACATGGGCGTAATCGCGAAAAGGTCCTCGATGACTTTTTTTTCGGATGTGACAGATCACTACAGTCATCGGGTGCGCATAGTGCTCGCCGAGAAGGGCGTTGCGGTTGAGATCGTCGACTGTGATCGTACTCACAAGCCCCCCGAACTCGCAGATGTGAATCCATACAACAGCCTGCCCACGCTGGTAGACCGGGATCTCGTATTGTATGAGCCCAACGTAATGATGGAGTACCTGGACGAGCGTTTCCCCCATCCGCCGCTGTTGCCGGTGTACCCGGTCGCGCGGGCCCAGAGCCGATCGTATATTTGCCGCATCGAAAAGGACTGGAGTGTCCTCGTTGACAAGATCCAGCATGGTCGAGGAAGCCACGATAAACCGCGTGCCGAGTTGACGGAAAGCATCATCAGCATCGCGCCGATTTT
>CAMYKE010000160.1 GCA_947258895.1 uncultured Pseudomonadales bacterium
TATCGGGAAAAAGCGCGCCGGACAATGTGGGTAATTCGGTGATTCGCACCAGCCGATATTCGATGCTGGTAAACTATCAGGTGAAGGTGGAAAGCTGCGAGTTCACCGAACTCGATGTCAATCGTTCATTCAATTTCCTGAACGTGGCTAAAAGCACGATGGCCGACAGCATCGACATCGTCAACTCACGGTTCAGCGACGTAAGTGGCGCCATTCTCAAGCTGGATATGGAAGTTGATGATTATGGGATCTTTAATGCGGATTACGTTCGGATCACGGATTCCAGTTTCAAAAATGTACAGGGATCGCTGGCCGATCTTTACCGCGGCGGCACCGATGAGAGCACCTTCGGCCCTCACTTCTTTCTAAATGGATCCGAATTAATCAATGTAGGTGCAGGTAGCAAAAATAAATCCGGGGCGTCTCTTTATCTGCATGGCGTGCAGGTGACGACTATTGAAGACAATCGATTTGTTGACAGCGCTGGAATCAAGGTTGAGCATACTGTGGGCGAGCCGGTGACGCGGATTGTGAATAATACCTTTGCGGCGACACCATTGCCCGAGGTCAGTGAACTGCACAGCCAGAAAGAAAGCTCTGCGGTGATCAAAGATAACACTGTCAAAGAAAATCATAACTAAAATCGGGCCAGTAATTTCAGTCCAGTCAAGAACCAGGGAGATAGACCATGCAAACAGCACCGTTTTTATTTGGGAAAGAATTGGCAAGAGAACCCGTTGCCGAGGGCGTTACACGGCAAATTATGGGTTTCAATAATCAGATCATGATGGTCAAGGTTTATTTTGAAGAGGGCAGCGAAGGTTACGTCCACAGTCATTTTCATTCCCAGGTCGCCTATATTGCGGAAGGGGAATTTGACGTCACCGTGGGTGATGAAACGCGAACCCTGGTCGCGGGCGATTGCTTTTTTATGGAACCGAATATTTCCCATGGAGCGATCTGCAAGAAAGCCGGGGTGCTGATCGATGTCTTCAGTCCAATGCGAGAAGATTTCCTCGAGAACCCCGGGGAGATTAAGGAATGAAGATCAAAAACCTCCGCTGGTGGGTCATTGCCCTGATCGCCCTTGCCACCATCATCAATTACATTGACCGGCAATCCATGAATGTCCTGTGGCCGGCAATTTCAGCCGACATTTACCCGGACAAGACACCCGATGAACGCAAGGAAATATATGCCTTTATTTCCGTTATCTTTATTTTTTCGTACGCATTCGGCCAGGCGATCTTCGGCAAGGTTTTTGACTGGGTTGGCACCCGCATGGGCTTTGTTTTATCCATTGGTATCTGGTCCCTTGCGACCGCCGCGCATGCATTCGCTCGCGGAATTGTTACCTTCAGCATCTTTCGAGCAATTCTGGGTGTTGCAGAGGCTGGCAACTGGCCCGGTGCGACTAAAGGCAACGCCGAGTGGTTCCCCATCAAGGAGCGCGCTTTGGCGCAGGGTATTTTCAACTCGGGGGCGGCTATCGGTGGAATTATCTCAATTCCGTTGATTGCATTCCTCACGGTGTTTTTGAGTTGGCAGATGATTTTTGTCCTCGTCGGACTGGTGGGATTGCTGTGGCTGATTCCCTGGTGGATTTTGGTTAAGGCGCCACCCAGGGAGCACCCCTGGATCACCGACGAGGAACGCGAATACATTCTCACCGGTCAGAAGGCGCACACGTCAGAAGGAACAGATGTTGACCTGGAACACGCGTACAACCCGTCGACTTCGGAATTGCTGTCCCGTAAACAAAGCTGGGGCGTAATAATCGCATCCGCAACCATTGACCCGATCTGGTGGCTGTTCATTTTCTGGATACCCATTTATCTTTTCGAAGTCTATCAAATGGACGTCAAGTCCATCGGTATCTACGGCTGGGTCCCATATGTTGGGGCAATGATAGGTGCCTGGAGTAGTGGGCTGCTGGCGCAGAATCGTCTCGGGGCAGGATGGTCTGTTAACCGCACGCGAAAATTTATTATCACGCTCGGCTGTTTGATAATGCTGCCGGCACTGCTGATGATGGCCAATCCGGGCGCGCCGGTCGTAGCCGTGCTGATAATGGCGATGATTCTTTTTGGATTCCAAATGGCGATCAACAATGTACAAACCCTGCCGAGTGATTTATATGGGGGTAAAACGGTGGGCACGCTGGCGGGTTTTTCCGGTATGGCGGCCAAGCTGGGCGCGGCGGCGCTCACTGCATTCGTTCCCTGGCTCACGTCCGGTGGAAACTACACGCCGGCGTTCGTTTTAGGAGCTTCCCTGGCGGTGACCGCGATGGCGAGTGTGTGGTTGTTGATCCCGAAAGTCGAACCTCTCAAGCCGAAGACTTAGGTATGTGTCCCGGTCAGAGCTCTAGAGGACCCGGTGAAGAGCAAGGCTCACCTGGCCCCGGCGAAAATCTGATTTTGCAGACGGAAACGGTATCTTTGTTAGACCCTGCAATTTTTTGGAGGTACCAGGAGCAATTATGAAACTTCAAAACAAGGTAACTGTAATCACCGGCGGCATACGGGATATCGGTAAAGAGATCTCACTCAAACTGGCCGCCGAAGGCGCCAAACTGGTGATCAATTATTTTGATGCACCGGAGCAGGCCGAGGAGACCCTCAAGGCCGTCAAGGCCCTGGGTGCCGAGGCTATCCTGGTCGAGGGCGACATGACCAAGCCGGAAGACGTTGAGAAATTAGTCAGCGAAGGGCGCAAGGCCTTCGGTGACCAAATAGATGTTCTTGTCAACGTGGCGGGGGGCCTGGTGGCAAGGAAAACCATCGACGAGATGGACCTGGATTTCTGGAACTTCCTGCTCAAATTGAATCTTACGACGACCTTCCTGCTCACCAAAGCGTGCGTGCCTCACATGACCAATGGAGGGTCCATCGTCAACTTTGCCTCCCAGGCAGGGCGCGACGGCGGCGGTCCGGGCGCATCGGCCTATGCGACTTCCAAGGGTGCGGTGATGACGTTTACCCGATCGATGGCGAAGGAGCTAGGTCCCAAAAATATTCGGGTAAATGCCCTGTGTCCCGGGGTGATTAGTACCACCTTCCATGACACGTTTAGCAAGGATGAGGTTCGCAAAAATATCGCAGCGGCAACACCGCTGCGCCGGGAAGGTTCGCCAAAGGAGGTTGCAGATGTGGTTGCGTATCTGGCATCTGACGAGTCGTCTTTCCTGACCGGTGTCAATCTGGACACCAATGGAGGTTTGTTGTTTTCCTGAGCAATTGCCATTCGTTCAGGTAGTAATCGGTTCATGCCCGCTGGCGATGGTGCGGGGGCATGGCCGCAGTCTGGTCAAGCGCTACTGCGGCACACTGGGGAGAGTCGCCAGCCGGCAAATTCCCGCTTTTGATTCGCAGTTTCGTTTTACGAGTACACGGAGGCCCTTATGCCACAAAGTATAGCTATGATCGGTGAGTGTATGTTGGAGCTTACCCACCAGTCCACAGACAAGTCCGGTCGCAGCCTGCCGATGGCGTTGTCCTACGGCGGTGACACACTGAATTCTGCCGTATATCTTGCCCGCCAGGGTATTGCTGTCGATTACGTGACGGCGCTTGGCGATGATAGCATGAGCGCCTGGATGGTAGAGCAATGGCGCGGCGAAGGGGTTGGCTGCGAGCTCATCGACTATCATCCCAACAGTGTGCCCGGTCTCTATCTGGTCGAGGTTGATGAGACCGGAGAGCGGTCTTTTTACTACTGGCGTGATAGTGCGCCGGCGCGACGCCTGCTGGATGACCCGACCAAAGCCGAGCAACTTTTTGCCAGGCTTGCGGGTTACGATTGGCTGTGCCTGTCAGGCATTACCCTGGCCATCTATAACGAAACATCGCAGCGCCGCTTGTTCGAGTTGTTAGCGGACTACCGTCGCAACGGTGGCAAGGTGATCTTCGATGGTAACTATCGGCCCAAGCTATGGCCGAACCAGGCAGCGACCCAAGCCGCCTATGAAGCCATATACCGGCTGACTGATCTTGCGCTGCCCACCATCGAGGATGAGGAAGAGCTATTTGGAGAAGCCGGGGAGGACCAGGTCATTTCCCGTTTGCAGTCCTGGGGAGTCGGCGAGATCGTCCTGAAAAAGGGCGCGGATGGCTGCCTGGTCGTAACGGAAGCGTCCCGGGAACTGGTGCCATCCAACAAGGTGAAAGTCGTCGACACTACATCGGCGGGTGATTCCTTCAATGCAGGTTACCTGGCAGCGCGGCTGAAAGGCCGGCCGCCGAACGAAGCGGCGAAAGGGGGTCATCGCCTGGCATCGGTTGTGATTCAGCACCGGGGTGCAATTATTCCCCTGTCCGCCATGCCGACAGAGTCATGAAATCTTTTCTGTGTGCGGCGCTGCTGGTTGCAAGTGCACTTGCTTGCGCGGAAGACTACAGCATCGAAAGCGATAGCGTATTGATTACCATTATCCTGAAACACCAGCAGGACAAGAGTCTGGCTGAATTGCAGGAATTACAGGACAAGAACCAATTTTGGCAAAGCTTTCCGCCTGCGGGGATGGCGATCGAGTCCTGGTATGTGGTAATGGGCCTGGGACAGGTGATCACATTGAGGGTCGCACCTCGGGATTTACGAAAATTGAATTTGGCGGTAGAGAAAACAGCCTGGGGAGCATTTACCACCGAGATTTACCCGACTTATGAATTTCAGGAAATCGCGAAACAGATCAAGGCCACAAAGTCCGTGAACTAGCACGGCCCGTTTACTAATCAGGGAGGCTTGATGCCGGTAGAGGCTCTCCTCCCCCTCTCGACTTGCAATTGAGAGCCTCCCTGATTTTTTTATTCGTGTGAGCTGGCATACCAGGATCAATTAGAAGGAGAAGCTGAAAACCATGACCAATATTGTAGCGAACATTTTTCCCACACCGGGTGATATTCGCGCCTACGACGCGAAGAGCGGCG
>CAMYKE010000161.1 GCA_947258895.1 uncultured Pseudomonadales bacterium
GTGGTGAGTGAAGCGAAGGTTGATGGCTCCGAGGAACTCATCCTGGTTTCGATTGAGTAACCCGGCGGCATCCTCCGCGCCCCGCGATCCGGTCCGGCTTCCTGGCGGGCATTTGCCATGTGACCGCCGCACCGTTGTTGTTTTACAGGCAGGGTGGCGGACCCACTGCACGAGAGGGTACGCTGCTCGGGGGTGATCGCCGCAATCGTGCCGGCGGAACCGCTAATGGCCGGCCAGTTCGATATACCAAACCGGGGCAGCTTTTATCCGCTGTAAACGGAAAAAGGCCGGCACAAGCTCGCCGCGTATCACCTGAAATGCATGCTGGAGTTTTCGGCATCGCTGGCTCCGCCCGGCATTGGCAGGTATCCTTCCTGCAGTGGTCTGTACACGGCTACGAAATGGCGGGGCGCAATTCCCTCGGGAGCTAGTACGATGTCGACAGGGATTCACAGGGCTTGCCGCAGGACCATCACCGCGGCACCACGAAGTGGCAATCGGCCGTCGGCACCATACAAGGCTCCGGGCCGGCGGCTGCGTCACGCTGCAGGTAAACAACTGGCCTGCACTCTCTGGCTGCTGATGGCGGCGGCGGCACCCGTTGCCGGTCAGGCCGATGCCGCTGCATCTGCCGTGGATCCAAAACAGTTCAACATCACCCTGCCTGACGGTTGGAGCGTGTATGACCAGACTGCCGCCATCACTGGCAGCCGGCGACCGCTTGGTATCCTGATTTTTTCCTCGCAACCACTGCTTGCACGAGATGAGCAAACCCCGGCGCCGGAGATGCTGGCGCGGGTGGATACCGGGGCGCTGCCATCCTTTTTTGTCGATCGCCAGGCCGCGACCAAGGGGATGTCCTGCGCAAAGTTTACCACCAGCGCCGCCTACAACCTGGGGGTCAAACTCGCCGGCGATACGATCTTCGGCGCCGCCCGCAGTCTGTTGAAAGCGTTGCCCGTAAAACACGAAAAAATTACGCTCGGGGGCTGCCAGGGCTTTCGCTATTATGCCAGGGGCAAGAAGGGCGAGTGGATCCTGGATGTGCGTGCGGTGTCCGACGCTACGGTGCTGTACCTGTTCGGCCTGCGAAACAGGGCGGAGCACTACCCGGCCAATAGTGAGGTCTTCGATCAGGCGCTGAATTCGCTGGTGTTTGCGACTCCCTGAGCACTGGCGATAACCGAGTTGGTCGGGTTGCAATGCTGCGGCTAGCCATTCCGCCAATTCCTGATCTTGGTCATAGCGTTATGGGCGCCATCCCTTCATAATTGAAAGTCACCGGCATCTCGATCCGGCGCAGTTGGTGCCACGCCGGGCAGGACCTGAACGGCCTCGCCATTTACACGGATTCGTCAATCTTATGGGTATCGAACGCCTCTCCACAGCGCAACTCTACCAGGCCTGTGATCCGCAGTTGCTGGATTTCGAAACCACCGCCGATATTGCGTCGCTCGAGGGCTTTTTTGGCCAGGAAAGGGCGCAGCAGGCGGTTCGGTTTGCGATGCAAATCGAGCAGGATGGCTACAACCTTTACCTGGCGGGCGATGACGGCATGGGCAGGCACGCGCTGGCCCGCCATATCCTGGGCGAGGAGGCAAAACGCAAGCCCGAGCCTTGCGATTGGTGTTATATAAACAACTTTGAAGCGCCGGACCAACCGCTTGCCCTGCGCCTGCCGAGGGGCGTTGGACGAGAGTTCAGGCATGATATGGAAGCCATGCTGGAGCGCCTGTTGACCGAGTTGCCGGCGATATTCCAGAGCGATGATTTTCGCGATGACTTGCAGGAAATCAATGACGAATACCATGAACGGGAGGTGCATTTATTCGAGGATCTCGGCAAGGAGGCGAAGGCCAAGGGCGTCGCACTGATTCGCACTCCGGGGGGCTATACCATCAGCCCGCTGAAGGATGGCGAAATTATTAGCCCGAAAACGTACGAGAAACTCTCCGATGCGGAAAAAAAGACCATCAAGGAAAATACGGAAGCCATTAACCAAAGGCTGGAGGCCACCCTGAAGGAAATATTTACCTGGAAGGATGAACACATGGAGCGAGTCAAGGACCTCCGGGAGCAATATACCCGCCAGGCGATCGACCCCGTAATCGACCGGGTAAAGGCCGCCTATGCCGCCCATCCCGAGGTGCTTACCTATCTGGACAAAGTGCAGGTCGATGTCATCGAGAACGTGGGTGACTTCCAGAGCGGCGACGAGCAGCAGGCCAGGATTCCCGAGCACAAGCGGATATTCGCACCCGAGTTCAGGCGCTATCACGTCAATATGCTGGTTGATAACTCCGCGGAACCGGCAGCCCCGATCGTGCATGAGGACAACCCGACCTACCAGAACCTGGTCGGGCGCATCGAGCACATTGCGCAGTTCGGTACCTTGTTGACAGACTTTACCCTGATCAAACCGGGCGCTTTTCACCGTGCCAATGGCGGCTACCTGATGCTGGATGCCGCAAAGGTATTGACTTCGCCGTTTGCCTGGGAGGCCCTCAAACGCATATTGAAAACCCGCGAGCTGCGCATCGAATCGATCGAAAAGGTCCTCAGCCTGGGGGCCACGACGAGCCTGGAACCCGAACCGATCGACCTGGACGTGAAGGTTATCCTGCGCGGTAATCACCAGTTGTATTTCTTGCTGAAGGCATACGATGCCGAGTTCAGCTCGTTGTTCAAGGTCTGGGCGGACTTTGCAGACACCATCGAGCGCAGCGCGGACACCACCCGCGCTTACGCCAAACTGGTCGCGGCCGTGGTCAAACGCAACGGCGGACGTAGCATGCGCGCCGACGCCGTGGCGAGGCTGATCGAACAGAGTGCCCGGCGCGCCGCCGACAACACCAAGCTCTCGCTGTACATCGAGGGGCTGGTGGACCTGATCAGGGAAGCCGATCACTTTGCCGGGCTGGAAAATAACGAATTCATCACCCGTGATCATGTAAATCGCGCGCTCGATGAGCGGATCTACCATAACAGCCGGTTTCAGGAGCAAATGTATGAGCAGATCCAGCGTGGTACGGTGCTGCTCGATACCTCCGGCTCCCGGGTGGCGCAGATCAATGGCCTGTCCGTCCTGCAATTGGGAAACTACAGTTTTGGTCGTCCCACCCGCATAAGCGCAACGGCCCGGCTCGGCAGCGGTAAGCTGATCGATATCGAGCGGGAAGCGGAACTGGGCGGGCCGATCCACTCCAAGGGCGTATTGATTCTCGGCGCCTATCTCGCGACGCACTATGCGCGTAACAAGCCGTTGGCCCTGGCCGCCAGCCTGGTATTCGAGCAATCCTATGGCGGGGTAGAGGGTGATAGTGCATCTGCGGCGGAGCTGATGGCGCTGCTATCCGCGATTTCAGGCGTACCAATCAAGCAGTCGCTGGCGATTACCGGCTCCGTAAACCAGGCGGGCGAAATCCAGGCTATTGGTGGCGTTAACGAGAAAATCGAGGGCTTCTACGAGGTCTGCAAGCTGCGCGGACTGAGCGGCGAGCAGGGGGTAGTGATTCCAAGCTCCAACCTCGAGCACCTGATGTTGCGGGAGGAACTGATCGCGGCTTGTGAGCGGCAGCAATTTCACATCTACACGGCAGAGACCATGGCGGATGTGATCAAGCTGATGACCGGCATGGATGCCGGGGAGAAGGATAGCCAGCAGCTCTTTGCGGAGGATACCTTTAACGGTAAGGTACAAGCCCAGATCGATGAATTCGTCGAGTTGGGCAAGAAGTTACTGGGCAGGAATTCGAAAAACGATGACGACCGCGAATAACGACCAACCCTCGACCGACGCGCCGCCAGAACAGGGTGAAATCCTGCTGGTGCTCGATGCCTGTGCGGGCAACCTCGCCAGTATCCGCATTGCGGGGCGGGTGGCGCAGGCGATGCGGAGCAGGCTGAAAGTACTCTGCGTGGAAGACCAGCGCCTGCTGGTAGCGGCCGACCTGCCGTTCACGCGTGAGTTTCGCTACCGGTCGACTCGCACCACCAAGCTCACTGGCAAGCGGGTTGTCCGCGAGCTGGATGCCTTTAGCGATGCAGCCCGCGCCCAATTCGAGCGCCTGCTAACGGAGTCCCGCATTCGCGGCACCTTCGATGTCATGCGTACCGAGAAGCATACGCTGCTGACGCGGCTGATCTCTGCCAGCGAGATGCTCTACCTTACCGGGCTGGCGCCCGGGTACGTCCAGCAGCAGGAGACCCGACCGCGTCCCCGGGAGTTGGTTTACCTGTTATTCGATGCCACACCTGCTGCGGAACGGGCGCTGCGCATAGCCTGCGAGGTGTGCCGCGCTGCTGGCGCGGACTTACGAATCGTGTACTCCGCAGCGACCGATCGGGAACAACTGGACTCGCTGCTGGCTTCCTTTGCATGCAATGCGCAGCTTTATCTCGCTTCGGGTGAAAACGGCATTCTCCGCGTGGCGAAATCGCTGGCCGGGCGCATGCAGAATATCCTGGTCGTGCCGGATACCCTGTTCGGCAAGCAGGACAAGGGAAGCCTGCTCGACCTGCTCGAGCGTAGTCCCTGTCACGCCGTGATCGTACGCTAACCAATTGCGGCCGCTCACACGGCGGAGTTCATCCCGCCGGAAAACCGCCCCGAGCTGAACTTTGCTACTTTCCGGAAATGGGGCTGGCCCAAACCACACGCCTGCAATACACTGGTTGCAGCAAGCCCGCGATGCGTGCCAAGCGGCCGCCAAAGCATATTTAGCAGACTGTAAATTTCCGGCTTCAGGAAAATGCCTGTTTTCATGGATTATTCTCAGGTTTGATGCTGTATCGGTGACTGATGCGGGCTAGGAGCCTGTCGGACTTGGGTGTTCGTAGCGAGGGGAAGTCCGGTTTGAGGCAGATTTTGGGCTCTTTTGAGGCGAATAGTCATTCTATTTAACGA
>CAMYKE010000162.1:0-879 GCA_947258895.1 uncultured Pseudomonadales bacterium
GTGTATTAATCGGCGCCCATATTCACGTCTAGTTTGCCTTGCTCTTATATTTGGCGTACTCCGGCACGCGCTCTGCCAGGTAGTCGATCCACTTGCCTTCGTTTACGTAATACTCCTGAATTTTCGGGTGGGCGAGAAGCGGGCGACTAAACAGGTGGTAAGCCGCAATGCCGTCGAACCCGTCCCAATTCGGATACTTCGCGTTTTCCGCAAACGCCAGTTCAACCGCCCGGTTTACATCGATCCATGACATGGTTGAGATTCTCCAGAAATAACTCGAATCCACCTGAATATCTGGATCCGCCAGCAAATCTTCAACCAGTTGCAGAGCCTTGTCGACGTCGCCCAGTACGACATGGGCGAGAGCCTGGGCTGTTCTAATAGTTCCATAGCTATCCCATCCCTGGCCTGGAGCATTCTGTTCCGAATCCAATATCTCCCGTGCGATAATTCGAGCTTGTTCCATCTGCCCACGAGCCTTATAAACACTCAGAGCGCCATATTTATAAATGTAGAAGGCCCACACATGACGCAAACTCTCCTCTATCGCGATTGATTTACTGGAAAGCTCAAGCAGCTTATCTTGCTCATTTGTGAAAATCCGTTGGCTTGTCTCCGACCAGGCCTCACTGTCAGGATAGAGGTAATCACCAGTGGCCCTGCGCTGTTCGGCGAGTTTCGTGAACTCCTCTAAGTGTTCCTCGTCGGCAGTCGCCAGGAAGGTATCACGCGCCCGATTCGTTTTGGCTTGCAGGGACACGCGGGCCAGGTTACGTTCATTTTTAGTCTCGGGTATTATTTGGGTCAGTCGCTCTACCAGGCGTGTCACGTCGTCCTGGTATTCACGTTGCCGATACCAACTCAAAACTGCACGCACAA
>CAMYKE010000162.1:912-5818 GCA_947258895.1 uncultured Pseudomonadales bacterium
TGTTCATAGGTCTTGGGCCAATCGTAATCCACCACGCCGGAAAGCAAGGTCTCCACATTGTCCGGATCCAGGGCCCTCGCCTTGTCCAATGCCCGCTTCGACTTGGCGGTTAGCTCCTCCACAACTTCTTTTAGACTCCTTCCCTCGCTGACATACCAACCCGCCCCTTTCACACGATTCAACTGATTATCGTACAGGCGCTTCAATACTGCCCAGGCTTCCACAAACTCAGGATCCTCGGCAACGGCCTGTTCCAGCATTTCGCGCCGGCGCATTAAGGCCTGTTCCGTCCTGCCTTCGGTCTTTTCGAGGCCTGCGGCCCTGATGTAAAGATCGTAGGCCTTCACACTGGTGGTCGGCATGCCTTCCAGTTTATCCACCGACTCGGGCTGAATCTCCAGATGTAGCGAATTGGTAATCTGCCTGGCCAACTCGCTTTGGGTGGCAAACACGTCCACCAGTTCCCGTTCAAAGTTGTTGGCCCACAGGTGATGGTCGCTGGGAGCGTCGATCAACTGGATCATCACCCGCACGTGGTTGCCGATGCGCCGCACCGAACCTTCGACAATATAGTCCACCCCCAATTCCTTACCGATCTCGCTCAAGGTCAGGTCAGAGACGGCGTACCTGAGCATCGAGGTGCGCGATATCACCTTGAAATCCCTGATCCGCGAAAGATTCGCCAGTACCTCTTCGTGGACACCGCCCGCGAAATGCTCGTTTTCCTCATGGGAGCTCATATTCACCAGGGGCATCACCGCGATCGAATGCGCGACTCCCTTGTATGCACTATCGACCTCCGTGCCAGAATCCCCCAACTTTATATAGAAGAGCACCGCCAGGGCGCCGAAGATCAGCGTGGGTAACAGAGCGCCAAGGGCATAGGCGTGCCAGTTGCGTTTTTTGCTCAATGCCTTCGACTCATTATTTGAGTCCTGGACTGAGTCATTGTCGCCTGCCAGCGATTTACTGGTTTTTATCCCGTCGGGAGTCAGTTCGAAGGCCCAGGCAATAATCAATGCCACCGGAAGCCCCAGCAGTACCATCAACGTAACAAAGCGAAACGCCCATTCGGGAATGCCAAAACTCTCGAAAGTTGCCGATGCCACCTGGATGATGATCCACCCGGTCACCAGATAAACTGAGCCGACGCGAATTACCTTGCGCCGCCGCAGCTCCTGCCAGAATCCCGCAATGCCGGATTTGGGGGGAGGACTGGCGTTCTGATCGGCGCTCATAGGTCAGGAAGAAAGGACTGAGCAATTGCGCTGGAGAATAGGCTCACCGGGAATTTCTCCCTGAAATTCATGAATGTAACTTCGATTGTCTAGGAGAATAAACGCCCTGTTGGTTATAGGCAAGGGAAGTCTGACTCTGCCATTTAACCTATTCTATTTCTTATTCTGGTGCTGCTTAGAGACCTACATCCGATAGACGCCTCCGTTGATATCGATGGTGGCACCGGAAATGAAGCCGTCATACTCGCTGGCAAGAAAGGTAATCGTTCGCGCGATGTCATCCGGATCGCCGGCGCGGCCCAGGGGGATCTGCGAGACGGTTTCATCCGCCGATTCCTTGGTAGTATGCTGGTTGTGAAAACGGGTGCCGAGTATCAGCCCGGGAGCCACAGCGTTTACGCGGATGCCTTTCGGACCCAGTTCGGCGGCGAGTGAGCGCGTCCAGGTGAGCACTGCGCCCTTCGTGGTCGAGTAGACCAATGAGCCAGCGTGTCCGCCCATGCGTCCGGCCAGCGAGGAAAGATTTACAATACTTGCACCATCGGAGGCCTTCTCCAGAAGCGGCAGCGCTGCTTGAGTCACATGCATCATAGTCGTCATATTCACGTCGATCACCGTTTGCCAGAATTTGCTGTCTATCTCTCCTAGCCGCTTGCGGGCAATAATGCCTCCGACATTATTAACAAGAACGTCGATACAGCCGAGAAAATCTCCCGCCTCGGCCAGGCAGCGGTTGGTGTCTTCCTCGTCGGTCAGGTCGGCGTAGGCATAGGTTGCTTTCTGGCCACGCGCTTCGGCGCGGGCTACCAGCTCCTTTGGTCCTTCTTCACCCATGAAGTAATGAATAAAGACGTCGCAGCCGGCATCGATGAGGTGTTCGGCCACGGATTTTCCGATGCCCTGCTCGGCACCAGTG
The DNA here is from genome assembly GCA_947258895.1 of uncultured Pseudomonadales bacterium. The sequence continues at coordinate 3,067 of CAMYKE010000162.1, forward strand.
ATGAATGCTTTTTTATTTGCTAAAGATCCCATTGTAATAATTCTCCGGTTGAGGGTTTTGCAGTTAAGGGGGCAGACTCAGTTAAGGGGTCAGACTCGATTGATTACATCGGCGTGGAGTCGCTTACAACCAGCCTGTGAAATGTTGACTGGGCGTAATTTCCATTCGCCTTATCCGTTTTCCAGACGCCTGTGCCAGGGCACGCGGGATACCGAAAACTCTCATCCACTTTCGTGCTGCATTGATTGTAGGTGCCGGCTTTAAAGTAGAGGGGTTCTTGAGCATAGCCTTGTGGATGGTCGGCGCTGTCGACGTTTCCATTTGCATCGACGTTGTCCGCAAGGTTGATGCTGTGGTGAACCGTCTCGTGATTTTCGCTCTCGAAAATCAGGTGCATCGTGTTTTCGTGAACGTTCACGGTGTAGCTAAACACCTCGCCCAATGCGATTCCGCGATCGCCGGGATCGGCGGGATCATCCCAGGTGTTTCCCCACACGCCATAGACGATATCGATCCGGTTTGGATCATCCGTCGGCAGGTTTCTTTCATAGTTCCAGAAGACCGAGCCTGTATCGTGGTCGGGCCACTTTTTATAGAAGATCTTCAACGGCTCGTTTGCATAACCAAAGCCGTCTTTTTTTTCGTCAACCTTGTCTGCATGAATCTGGCCGATTACGACAGAATAAGCGGGGGGTTTGTCTGGATATCCCGCATTTCGGGAAACATGATCCACATGCAGCGTCGCCTCCATTTTACTGCCGATCGATGCAAATTGAGCAGCATTTTTGTGTGCCGCCAGGGCGAAGTTGTTGGCGGGAGATCTGGTTTTGATGGAGGTGTCAGCTCCACGGCTCATATAGCGTAGTTCGCTGCGCGTATTGGTGGAAGTAGGGGAGGTGGTTGCCTTGTTGGGGCTGGTAAACACCATGCGGCCATTATCATCAAGATAGAAAAAGTCAGGATGGGAATAGCTCTGTATCTCGGGCACATCAATCACATCGGCCACGCCGTTGCCGTCCACGTCCTTCGGAATGGTTATCGACCAGTGACTCAGGTCGAACACGCTGGCCGGCACCTTTTCCACCGCCTTTGTGTCGTTTTTTGCGGTTTGCGCAGTATTGGAATCGCAGCTTGCGACCATCAGGCAGGCAACGACAGCCAGGGCAAAACAATAACCCTTTTGTAATTTTGACATAGTGTGATTACCATAATAAGTTATTGAAAATAGGAACAATTTAGGAATAGTATACCAGTTTCTATGGATTGCAAAACCTCTCTGTGAAAGAATGTAAGATTATGTGGCACCGCGAGCGATCCGGAGACACAAATCCATCTATCACCTGCGCGGTACCCGCTCCAATAGGGGTGCTTTTTATTCCCTGGCGGATGTTTTCTCCACATTGAATGGTTGCCCTGGAGAGCGCTTTCGACAGAGGTAATGGAGTAAAAAACCATGAATCAAATTATCAAATTTTCGGCGAATCGTGTTTGGCGAACCTATCAGGGCGGCAAACAGCTCGACATGATCGAAGGGAAGGAGCACCCGCAGGATTCACATTTTCCCGAGGACTGGATTGGCTCGACTGTCGAGGCCCGCAATATTGGTCGCGAACACGTATCGGAAGGTTTGGCGTTGGTAACGGACGAGGAGGGCCAGTCTGTTCCTTTTCGCGACCTGCTGAAGAAAGAACAGCAGCACTTTTTGGGTACGGTCGGTGACACGGTACGTTCAATGGACGACATTCCCCTGGTCAAGTACCTGGATAGCTCGACGCGTTTGCACTTCCAGGCACACCCGACCCGTGCCTTCTCCCAGGAGAGGCTCGGCCTGCCTCGGGGAAAGACCGAAGCCTATGTGATCCTTGAGACCCGTGCGGAAGTGAGCGAACCATACATCTACGCGGGATTTCAACGACCGCCCGGTCGCGAAGAGCTTAAGGCATGGATTGAAAACCAGGATATCGAATCGATTGAAAAGTGTTTCGATCGCATTCCGGTCAAGCCCGGGGACGTGTTCCTGATCCCGGGAGGTCGTCCACATGCATTGGGCGAGGGCATACTGATGCTGGAAATCATGGAACCCTCCGACCTGGCCGTACGATTCGAGTTCGAGCGCTGTGGATACGTGATCCCCGAGGAGGCGAGATTTATGGGGAGAGATATCGAAACGGCACTGGACGTATTCAATTTTGATCCCGTACCCCCCGAAAAAGTAGACGAAGAATTTCGTTGTGAACCAAGAGTCCTTACCCGCGACCCACAAGGAAATTGCCTCGAGGAATTAATCGGTTCGGACAAGACATCCTGTTTCACTATAAAGCGGGCTTCGGTCCACGGCTGTTTTGAACGAAAGGAAGACGCGTTTTTCTACGGCGTAGTGACCGATGGCTCCGGAACGTTGCGCACCGGAAACGAGGTGACAAAACTAAAACGCTGGGATCGCTTCTTCTGTCCCGCGGCAGTGGACGAGTTCCAATACGAATCGGATTCGGGGATGTCTGTACTGGAATGCTATCCAGGCAACAGTTGATAGGGCATTGGTTTTATAAGCCAGCCGCCTGAGGAATCCTGCGAACCTTCCTGCATCTTTGCAGCCTGCACAGAAAATTACCCGTCCGTCAATCGAGCGTCATTTCTCGACAGGCGATCCTGACTCTGTGTGTACGGGTCTGTGTGTAGGGGTCAGAGCCAATTTTAAAAAGCAAAATTGAATCCGACCCCAACGGGCCCCGATCCAAAAAAAAGCCCCGGC
>CAMYKE010000163.1 GCA_947258895.1 uncultured Pseudomonadales bacterium
TGGTGGGAAAGGATTGTCTGGTGCCGCCAGCCAGTCTTCCAGCTTCATGGCTCGCCCGCCGATATGGAACATTTGCCGGCTTGCGGCGTTCCCCGCATCGACTTGCAGTGGCTTGAGCTGGATGCCCAGTTGCCGCGCCGTGGCCCGCGTGCGTGCGTAACTGGAGAGAATCACATGCCCCCCGGTTTCCGGTTTGCCCGGCAACTCATCCAGGGTGTACAAGCGCCCGCCGATACGATTGCGGGCCTCCAGCACGAGGACGCTCATCCCAGCCTGTTGCAGTTGGCGCGCGGCATGCAGCCCTGCTACCCCGGCCCCCAGTACAATCACAGCAACGGTTTCTGCCCCTCCCACTTGCGCACCGAGACCCGCGGCAAGCGGCACGATGGCCGCAGCGGTCAGCGCCCGGCGGCGGTTAATGCGGTGTGCAAGAATCTGGCTGATAGCATCCATGACTGATTTCTCCCCTGACGACCTGGTCTATCCGAGTATCGTCCAAGTGTTACATGCGCGAAGAGGCGAAATGTTGCTTTGCATCAATCTCTGTCGTTAAAAAGCATGGCATTCTGGAACAATTCGAGTTAGCGAGGCGGGTGTGGCTGACAGCGACAGGCTCCCTGCGTAATAAACTGCAGCAGGCCTTTCAATAATAAGCGGCCTGCGGGATAATGGGCGCACAATAATAGTGCACACCATAATTCTAAAAAAAAGCCGGTAACGGCGACCTGGCAAGCTGTCAAACCCCGTTTCCCAATTAATGCCGCAGCGGGCAAGCCACAGGGCACGCGCCGGCGAGAGATTCGCCGGCACTATCTCCGAGCTCGTGGAATCGGGTCCAGAAATTGCCCGATAGCGCAAAGAATGCTTCACCCCGGCAATTGAAATCGAGCCGTTTGAATGTACGTTGTTTCAGTTTGCCCCGGCGGACAATGCCGAACCAACTTCAGTTCATTATAAAAACAGAAACCAGCGGAGGAACACCATGAGCAGCAGTTTACACCAGATCCTGACCGACCTGTTCGCCACGGCGGCACCGGCCAAGAGTAACCATTACGTAACCCGTGGCGTGGGGTTTTATGCCACGGATGCCCCCGAGGATTGCTGGACGATTATTTGCCACGAAGGCAAGTTTGAGTTTATCGAGGGGCTGAAAACCGCACGCTACGCGATCATTGGCGACCTGCAGGCGTTCGCCCGCTTGCCGGTTTCGAGTCCGGCGGCGGATATCACCCTGGTGCCGGCCGACTGGCGCATCTACCTGCCGCCGCCGGTGCGGCCATTGCTGGGTCTCGGCCAGTTTGAGGGCAAGGCGCCCTTTGCCCTGCCACACCAGTATCCGGTGGCGCTGAACCCGTTCCTGATCAAGACCTACCAGTCGGACCCCATCCCTCCCTACCACCAGGACAGCCTCCCGGAATTGATCGCGGACGATCATCCCGACTGGGTAAAAAGCTATAACTATGCCTGGCAAACCGGTTATTCAAACCTGCGCCAGCCGGAGCCGGAGAGTGGTTTTGTCGGCAATTTCATCGATACCGCGTTCAACACCAATACCTTCCTGTGGGACAGCTGCTTCATGACCATGTTTGGTCGTTACGCGCGCCAGCACACGAACTTCATGGGCACGCTGGATAACTTCTATTGCAAGCAGCACGCGGACGGTTTTATTTGCCGGGAAATCAATACCTATACCGGTCATGACCTGTTCGAGAGCCTCGACCCGCGCAGCACCGGACCGAACGTGTTTGCCTGGTCGGAGTGGCTCGACTACGAACTCAGCAACGATAGCGAGCGTCTCCGCGAGGTGTTTCCCGCCTTGATCGGCTATCACACCTGGTGGAAAAACTGGCGTACCTGGTCGGACGGCACCTACTGGACCACCGGGCTCGGCTCGGGCATGGACAACCAGGCGCGGGTACCCGATTCGGGGCAGCATCACCGCCATTATGCGTGGCTGGACGCAACCTGCCAGCAAGCCGTGGACTGCAAGATATTGCTGCAGATCGCCGCCGCTATCGACTGGCACGAATTCGATGACATGCTGCGGCAAGAGTACGAGCAACTCACCCGGCTGGTCAATGAGACCATGTGGGACGAGGCGTCGGGATACTATTATGACCGTGCCCCGGATGGCAGCCTGAGTAACGTTAAGTCGATCGGTGCCTACTGGGCCCTGCTCGCCGGTATCGTCCCGCCGGAGCGCGCCGAACGCCTGTTCGACCACCTCGCCGATCCGGCCCAGTTTAACCGCCCGCACCGGGTTCCCAGCCAGGCCGCGGACAACCCGTCCTATCGAGCCGATGGCAGTTACTGGCTTGGCGGCGTCTGGTCGCCGACCAACTATATGATCTTGCAAGCGCTGACCCAGTACGAACGCGATGACCTGGCGTTTGAAATTGCCCTCAACCATGTGGAGAACGTCACCCAGGTGTATCTGGATACCGGCACTCTGTGGGAAACCTATGCGCCCGAATCCGTTGCCGCCGGATCGCCCGCCAAGGAGAAGTTTGTGGGCTGGACCGGGGTCTCCGCAATAACCATTCCGATCGAATACCTGGTCGGTTTGCGCTGGTTGAATGAAGTATTGATCTGGGATGTGCGACTGACCGAGCGCCACGGCGCGTTGCGCCTGCCGGCCGGCACTACGGGACAGATCGATGCCATCTGCGCGGCCCGCAGCAGCGCGGACCAGGCGCCGCAGGTGGAGTTCAGCACCACTACTCCGCTGCGACTCGAATTACGCTGCAACGACCAGCGCAAGCGTTTCGACCTGGAGCCGGGGACTCACCAGCTCAGCCTGTAGCAGTCAATCCAGGAGCCCCGGCCAGTCGGCCGGGGTACACTTCGGTGCGAGGCTCCCGGAGCAGGCCCCCGGGAGCTCGCGGCGGAGTTACACGTTGCTTATACCGCCTTCAGCCAGCACACCTGGTAGGGCGCCAGGTTAGCCGGCGCCGAGTGACCGCTTACGATGTCCCGATAGTTGCCATCCAGGTTAATTCCCAGTGGCTGTTCAGAAGCGCTGACATTCACCACCGTAATAATATTGTGACTGCTGTCGCCCGCCTCGAGTAACATACTGACACACCCGGGCGATGCGTTCTTCAACACCTGGTAACCGGTATGGGGGTTAAAGGCCGGCTGCTTTTGCCGGATGGCGCAGAGGTTTTTTACCGCCTTGAGTACCCGGGCCTCGTGGGACTGCGGATCATCGAGTTTCGGATATAGTTCCTCCGCCTTGAATACCTCCCGGTTCACGGTCCGATTTTCATCCAGTCCGCCCTCGGGAAAGTAATTTTTTGCCCCGAACAGCCCCTGGAAATACAGCGCCGGGATGCCAGGCACTTGCAGACCCAGCGCGGTGACGCGCTCGCACACTTCGTAGACGCTTTTTTTGCCGCCCGGCAGGAACGCCATATTGGCAAGCCCGCTGTGTTCTTCCACCAGGATCCGGGCCAATTCGTCGAATTCGTCTTCGGGTAACAGTTCCCGGGCCTGCTTCATCGCCAGGCCATCGTGACTACCCAGGGCGGTGGTGAATTGACGGCCGCCGTAGTCATAGGTCGTTTCGATCCAGTCGCTGTAGTAGCGGGCCTTGCCGGTCAGCACGGCATGAATTGCCAGCGAAAAATGGGAAAACTGGTAGGCCATATCGGCCTCGGGATGTTCTTTGGTTCCCACATATAAAAATGCCTTTTCCTGGGGCTCGTTCACCTCGGCGATGGTGATTGCCTGCGGCGCGGTCAGGCGCAAAACGTCACCGAGCACCTCGATCAACTTGTGGCATTCGGGTTCGTGGAGGGAAGACGAACCGAGGCGCTTCCACAGATAGCCGATCGCGTCCAGGCGTATCATTACGCCCTTCTTTTCAACATAAAACAGCAGTATTTTAATCGTTTCCAGGAACACCGCAGGGTTCCTGAAATTCAGGTCCACCTGCCGGGTATCTTCCGTGCCGTCGGCTCGTTTGGCGCGGGAGAACGTCGTCCACACGTAGCCTGAACCCAGCACCGTCTCGCCCGGCTGCGCCGCCCCCAGAATCGCCGCTTTGGAACCGGTGGCGTTTTTTACGACGCGGTATTTAGTGAGCACCGGAAAGGCGCGGGGCCGGGCCAGGCTTTTCAGCGTTTCATCGCTGGGGCGATTTTCCTCGCTGTAAATCACCACGAAGTCCTTGTAGGGCAGGTATGCCTGATAGTCCGGATCGTTCTCATCGAGGTGCTCGACGATCAATGCCTTCTGTACCAGCGGATTTTCCGCCGATGCATGGTTAGCGACGAAGTCGTACATTAAGCGGACGTGCTGGGCCAGGGCCAGGCAATCATCCCAGGTGCCGTAATCGGGGTTAACCTCGTAATAGTCCTTTACCGAAAAGCCCCGGTCCGTATCCCAGGGATAGAAGGGCAGGATATGAACATCTGGCAATAATTGGTCCAGCCCGTAGCGAGTGATGAAATCGGTAAGGGTTGCCAGCGGCGTCTTATCGCTACTGGTTATCGAGTTGGCATAGGTGATCAGGCACAGGTCCCGTTCAGACAGCTTGTCAAAGCCGGTGCTGCCATCAGCGACGACATTTTTTTCCAGGTCTGCGGTCAGTTCCCTGATCTGTTGCACCAGGTCGCTGGCGCCCTTGGGTGGATACACCTCGGAAAGCTTGTTCTGGATCTGGTCCCAATTGCTGGTAGTCATGGTTTCCTCCTGTCGGATTGCCGACTTGTAGTTATGTCACCTTGCCGGCGCACCGCAAGCGGCGAACTCGCCCCTTACAGGTATTCGGTGGTGCACGTTTGGTATTTCTTCCGGTCCAGCCTGGCCGGCTATCTGCTGCGCTCGTGACCTGGCGGCCTCTTGCGCATCATCCGCATGTGGGTAACTAATATCGCAGTAAAATGTTGACGACGGTTCTCGCACGACCATTAACTGCCGGGCCGCCTGCGCGTTGTTGCCTGCTGGGATCGCTGCGCTTCGTTACTGATGATCATCCTCACGCCTTGCGTCGAATAATCGACGCGCTGCTGCGCCGGCACGCCAAAATCGGTGACGATCCAGCGTATTTCCTTCATATCGACCGCCTTGAAATTGGCGTCCTCCCCGACCACGCTATGGTCGGCCAGCACCACCGTTTGCCGCGAAAACTCCGCAAATGTCGCGGCGCACTGGGCTTTGTGTTCGTCGCTACAGGATGCGCCAAAATCCATGCTAATCCCATCAACTGACAGGAATGCGGTATCGATACGAATATTGAGCAACGTAGCGCGCATGTTGGGCCCGATTAAATCGCGGCTCTCGGCGCGATACTTGCCACCGGTTAATAACACCGTGATGCCGGGATTAGCGGAGAGGATCTCCATGATCGCCAGGCTATTGGTGGCGACGGTCAGAGCTTCCTGCTTGAGCAGGCTCCGGGCAAGATAGCGGGATACTTCGCCATCATTGATGCTAATCGTATCGCCCGCAGCGACCAGCTTGCTCGCGCGCACGGCAATTTCCCGGCGCGTATGGCGTAGCTCATCCATCACCTGTGATTTGAGTGACACTCTGTGGAATTCATACCCTGCGCTCGAGCAGGCATGCTCGAGTTCATGTGACAGAATTCGATACCAGTCATGGGCCGGGTAATGCCTGATAAACAGGATCGAGTGGGCGGCGTCCGACTGCCCTTTGGGCGCAACCTTTGGCGCCAGCCTGGTTAACACATCAGGCCGCAGCGTCCATTGGTTGTCGCGCCGCAGAAAGTAATCCGGCAGATTGGCAGGGGTGATAATGCGATGCGGCGTAATAACCGCACCGGAAGAACGCTGGTTACCGAAAAACTGGCCGACTGCGTGTATCGCACTGCGCGCCACCACCTGCGGAAACATGGCGGCGACACCCTTTAGCATCTCGCCTTTATCGAGTTCATTGAATAGCGCCACCCCCTCGCCGCCTACACAATAGACCGACACATCGGTACGTCGATTAAGGCGTAGGGAATCGACCGCCGCGAGTGCCGAGTGATCGTTAATGCCGAAGATTACATCGATCTGCGGCATTGCCTCCAGTGCATCCCGAGCCTGGCGAAAGGCCTCCATGTAGATACCTCCGGCATCCACCGAGACCGCCTGCACTTCACCGGCAAAAGTTTCCCGTAAACCCTTGAGAAAACCAAGCGCGCGTTGCCGGGTGTTGGTTAGCTGGTCGTGCCCGATTACCAGGCAATTCAGGCTTCCTCCCCGGCGCGCAAACTCCTGGCCAGCCAGGCAGCCGACATCAAACCCCGCCCGCTCATTGTCGACACCCAGGTAGGTGCCTGCGCCGTCCGGCCAGGATTCGTCGAGGCAAAAGACGCCGCTACGCTTGGCACGGGTTTGCAGCGTCCTCGCCAGTTGTGCCTCGATGGGCGGCAGGATAATAACGTCGACCTGCTCGAAGCTCCGGACATCCTCGTCGTCCGGCACTGACAGGTCTGCCACGAGGGTGCGGCTCAGTTCGTCACCCAGTGCGGGGACGCCCGTCGCGTCGGGAATGCGCCGCACTCCCCCGCGCACGCGCAGCAATTTGCCCTGCTTGGCCAACTCCCCCACATCGCGCCGTACCGTAACGTTCGATACCTCCGGCAGCGCCGCATAAAGGCTCCGCATCGGCAGGATATCCTGCTCTTCCAGCATGGCGAGTATTTTTTGTTCTCGCTCGATTTTAATCACCGGTTTCTCCCAGCAATGGGAGCCAATTGTACATTCTTGATCATTGCCGGTCAATGAGGCCTGTTTTTCGAAAATTACGAGGCTAATTCGTAAAATACATAGAAAATCATGGTTTTAATAAATCTATCGGATGCCGGCAGTTTGCTTTTTTGCACCAACTTGGCGCGGTGCGCGCACGGTTCAAGTCCACTATTTTACGAATTGTTCAAATGCAAACATCTTTGGTTGAGCATGGCTCTAAACCAAGGTATACTCGCGTACGCAATAAGACGTATTAAACGACCAATAATAATCAAAAGTGTTCGGGCTGCAGGGAAGCGCAAAGTAGCGAGACACGTCCGGCGAGTGCTCTTGGCGGAATTGCCCGGCAACCGAGAATAAAAGAACGGCAACAACAGGGGAGGTATCTAAATGCGTACTAGTGGGCGTTCCGTTCGCACTATACGCATCCAAAGAATATCCGATTTTCAATATCCGTTTTGCAACACTTCGCTGCGAGTAATTTCGCTGCACCATAAATAAAGTAATAAATTCTTACCGGAGGTAATACATGAAATTGTCCAAACTCACCATCGCTATTGCGGCTGGCACCACGGCGCTGTTCGGGTCCGTATCGATGCCGGTTGTGGCGGAAGAAACAGTAGAAGAAGTTATTGTGACGGGTACTGCCCGTGGCCGTACTTCGTTTGACACGCCCGTGCAGGTCACCTCGTTCGATTCATCCCTGCTGCGCAAGCTCTCCTCGAGCAGCCAGGCCGATATCCTGCGCGTAGTACCCGGTGTGAAGCCGGAAGGCGGTGGCGGTGAAGTGGCGTCCAATATCTTCATTTCAGGTTTGCCCTCGGGCGGCCAGTATGCCTTTACGCCACTGCAATACGATGGCATCCCGACTATCAGCTCATTTGGTTTGAACTCGTCCTCCCACGACGTCTATGCCCGGAATGACCTGGGTATTGAACGCCTTGAATTCGTGCAGGGCGGTGCATCCAACCTGTTTGGCGCCGGCTCGGTGTCGGGCCTGATCAACTATATCAGCAAGACCGGTAGCGACGACCCGGAAAGCACCATCCAACTCGAGGCCGCCGAAGAGGGCCGCTTCAAGGCGGATTTTGCAACCAGTGGTCCGCTAGCCTCTGGCACCAATAACTACTACGCTATTTCCGGTTACTATCGCTATGACGAGGGCCCGCTGGATAGCGGACTGCCGACTGAAGGCTGGCAGTTGCGTGGTAACCTCAAGCACGTGTTCGATGACGACTCGGGCTCCTTCACTATCTATGGTCAATTGATTGACGACAAGGTGCAGTTCTTCCTGCCGTACCCGTTGGCTGGAGACAAGAGCCGGGCCAGGGGCAATGACGGCAAGGAAGTATTCACCGCACAGACCTCAGGGGCCGAGGGCTTAAGCTATCTGACGCCGGACGGGAGATACGATACTGATATCCGTGATGGCGTATTGACCCGGGGTGGCAGCATTGCCGTAGCGTTGACTAAGGACCTGGCGAATGAAT
>CAMYKE010000164.1:0-8938 GCA_947258895.1 uncultured Pseudomonadales bacterium
AACTCTATCAGGGAAAATCCGGCGGCCACGGACTGCAACCGCCGCCATCTCCGGTGCGCCCCGCTGGCCAGTGAGAACTTCAACAAAGCGGATCAGCAACTCAGGAACTGCTTGCCTCGGCATGATTCCAGGTGCCCAAATCGGCGTTCTGGTCTTCGCCACCGCTAATACCGTCCGCCCCCTGGGTATAAATATCAAAATCCCCATTGCCATATTCGGCCGGGCTGAGGTACAGGTAGGGCCGTCCCCAGGGATCTCGAGGCAGCTCTTCGAGGTAGCCGTCCTTCTTCCAGTTTTGCGGAATCGGATCGATCACCGGCTCGGATACCAGCGCCTCCAGGCCCTGCTCGGTGGTCGGGTAGTTATAGTTATCCAGACGGTAAATTTTCAGCGCCGTGGAGATAGCTTTAAAATCTGCCTGCACCTTCTGGACGCGCGCCTGATCAGCCCTTTGGAGCACGTTGGGAGCCACCATGCTCACCAGCAGGCCAATAATGACCAGTACGACCAGTATTTCGACCAGACTAAAACCGCATTGTGGCGGACTAATTCGCTTCATTTTACTACCTCTGGTTATTGGCACAGGTCGTGATCGACGACCTACACAACTAAATTATTCATTTCGATTATCGGTAACAGGATCGCCACCACTATTGCCCCCACCACCGCCGCCATTAGCAAAACCATTACCGGGGTAAAAATGCCCATCAAACTTCCCAGGGTCATCTCCAGTTCGCGGTCCTGGTTTCTCGCCGACCGCTCCAGCATGCTCTCCAGGTTGCCGCTCGCCTCTCCGCTGGCAACCATATGCACCATCATCGGCGGGAACACCCCGGTATCCGCCAGCGCCCGGTTCAGGCTGCCGCCCTCCTGAACCCGGGTCGCGACATTGCCGCTCGCCTGACGCAGGATCGTGTTGGTGAGCACCGCGCCGGCGATCTTCAAGCCCTCCAGCAACGGCACCCCGCTGGACACCAGAATACTCAGGGTGGCGGCAAACCGGGCGGTATCGATGGAGGTGACCAGGCCGGAAACGAAGGGGATCCGTAGCAACACCCGGTGCCAGGCAGTCTGCACCTGGGGCCGCTGTAACATTTTCCTGGTGCCGAGTACCAGCGCCACTGCACCTGCCAGCATAGCCCACCACCAGGCACTAAAAAAATCACTGGTCGTGATTAGAACCTCGGTCATCCAGGGTAGTTCCTGGTTGGTATGCTTGAACAGGTTCACCAGCTGGGGGACCACCAGCGTCATGAGGATGCTCACAACGGCAACGGCGACCAGGGTCAGGAACAGCGGATAGATCATCGCAGTCTTGAGCTTTTGCCGAGTATACTGGCTGTTTTCGGTATAGTCGGCAAGTTGCTGTAATACGGTACCGAGAAAACCGGCACTCTCGCCGGCCTTGACCATGGCGCGATACATCTCATTGAACACGTGCGGGAAATCGCCGAGCGCATAGGCCAGGCTGTGACCTTCGATTACGCGCGCTCGCACCTGCAACATAATGCTCTTTACGCGTGGCTTACGCGCCTGCTGGGAGGTCGCAGTCAACACCTCGTCGAGGGGAATATTGGCCTGAATCAGCGTCGCCATCTGGCGCGTCACCAGCGCCAGATCGGACTGGCTCAGGCGCGGTTTGAAAACGCCGAGCGTGAAACCCTGTCTGGCGCCGCCAGCTTTATCGTCGGCCTGGCTGACGTCAACGGGCTTAAGCTGGCGTGAGCGCAGTTGCTGGCGAATCTGGCGCTGCGAATCGCCCTCGATAATGCCCTTGACCAGCTTGCCGTTGGCATCGAGCGCCCTGTAGCTGAATGCTCCCATAAATTACAATGCGAATTACGCGGAAGTTACCCGCAACACTTCCTCGAGGGTAGTTTCACCCGCCAAAATACGCCGTCTGCCATCGTCCAGAATCCCCGGCGCCTGTTCACGCGCGTACCTGACGATCGACTGCTCGCCTTCTCCGCCGTGAATCATCGTCCGCAGAGTGTCATCGATCTCGATAATTTCGTAAATCCCGGTACGGCCACTGTAACCGGTGTGGTTACACTCGTGACAGCCGCGAGCATGGTACAAGGTAATCGGCTCATCCGTGGAGTGCTTGTCGAGGAACGCCAGCTCACCCGCGGTTGCCGTATAGGCCTCCTTACAGCTCACGCACAGTACGCGCACCAGCCGCTGCGCCATCACCGCGATGATACTCGAAGACAGCAGGAAGGGTTCGACGCCCATATCCTGCAGCCGAATAATTGCACCCGCCGCGGTATTGGTATGCAGGGTGGATAGCACCAGGTGACCGGTCAAACTCGCCTGCACCGCGATTTCCGCGGTTTCGGTATCACGAATTTCCCCGACCATCACTACGTCGGGATCCTGGCGGAGGATCGCCCGCAGGCCGCGGGCAAAGGTCATGTCGACCTTGGCGTTGACCTGGGTCTGGCCGATTCCCGGCAACAGGTATTCGATCGGATCTTCGATGGTCAGGATGTTGCGGCTCGAATCATTAATGTGGGTCAGACCGGCATACAGCGTGGTGGTCTTGCCGGATCCGGTAGGGCCCGTAACCAGCAGGATGCCATGCGGTGTGCCGAGGGCCTTGGTGAAGGCATCATATACCTGCCCGTTCATATGCAACTGGTCGAGTTGCAACTGTCCTGCCTGCTTGTCCAGCAAGCGGAGTACCACTCGTTCACTGTGCGCCGACGGAATCGTCGAGACCCGAATGTCGACGGCATGGCCCGCCAGGCGAATCGAAATCCGGCCGTCCTGGGGGATACGTTTTTCAGCGATGTCCAGTTTCGCCATCACCTTAAGGCGGGATATCAGCAGCGGCGCCAGCATCCGCTTCGGCGACAACACCTCGCGGAGCACGCCGTCGATCCGGAACCGGACCGTGAGCTTGGATTCAAAGGTCTCGATATGAATATCCGAAGCGCGCTCCCTGACGGCTTGCGAAAGGATAGCGTTGATCAGGCGAATGACCGGTGCATCGTCTTCCGCGTCCATGAGGTCACCGGTCTCGGGAATCTCGTCGGCAAGGCGCGATAAATCGATTTCCGATCCCATGTCCGCGGCAACCTGGACCGCCTCGTTGTTATCGCGCTGGTACGCGAGGGTAAGACGGTGCTGGAAATCCTGTTCGCTAATCTCCTCGGTGCTGACATTACGCCCCAGGCTACGCTGTATCTCCAGCAGGGTATTGAGCTTCAGCCCGGACTTGTAGAGTAATCTGGGTGGCTCCTGATGCGGATCGAGCAGCACACCGTGATGCTGGGCAAAGCTGAAAGGCAGCCGCTGCTGCTCTGCTGCCGCCTCCGCAGGAGCCGGGGTCGCCATGCCTGCTTCCGAATCGACCAGTTCCACTACCCTACTCCAATCAACATCTGCTGCTGCCCGAAATCTGCCTAGTTTACTTGCAAATCGATGGCGCCAGAGGGAGGCAGCGTCAGGCGCTTCAATTCCTCTTCCCACTCCGGCAGCAGGGGCAGCTCCGCCTCCTTGATCAAACCGATACCTTCATTCACCTTTTCCAGCTGGCGATCCCGGATATAGCGGTACTTCTCCGCGGTGGCGCCGGACAGGGTCCGATCGTCACGAATAATGGTGGAACGCAGGAACACCAGCAAATGGCGCTTGGTAACCGTGATCGAACTGTTGCGGAACAGCCTGCCCAGTAGCGGGATATCACCCAGCAGCGGCACCTTCTGCGAGTTGTCCTGGACATCATCCTGGATCAGGCCGCCTAACACGATGATTTGTTTATCCGCTGACAGCACCTTGGTCTGGATCTTGCGCTCATTGGTAATGACATCGGATGCGCCAAATTCGTTCGCCGCTCCCGACAGGCTGGAGACTTCCTGGAGGATCTCCAGCACCAGCGAATCGCCCTCGTTTACGTGCGGCGTGACGGTCAGGGTGATACCCACGTCCTCGCGTTCGAGGGTCTGAAACGGGTTATCCGCGCTCTGCGCGGTGGACGTAAAGCTGCCGGTTACAAACGGGACGTTCTGACCGACGGTAATGGATGCTTCCTGGTTATCCAGGGTCAGCAACGACGGTGTCGACAGGATATTGGCATCGCCATTGGCTTGCAATGCATTCAGCACGACGTTGAAACTGAGGTCATTTCTTTCGTCCGCAATACCCAGAATTTGCCCCGGCGTACCCGCGAGGGTCTCCAGCAGGGTGCTGGCATCGTCGTTGTCGGCGACGTCTGCCGCGCCGGCGGTGGTGCCCGCCAGCACGCTGTTGGACGAAGAACTGCCGTACCCGCCGTCCGGATCCAGAAATATCCATTGCAGGCCAAGGGCGCGGTCATCCATGTCGGTAATCTCGACAATGATCGCCTCCACCAACACCTGCGCACGACGGATGTCGAGGCGCTCGATCACCGCCAGTAGCGACTGCATGACATCTGCATCAGCGGTAACGATCAACGCATTGGTACCCTCATCGGCCTCCACCGAGGCCTTGACGGCTCTGGCGCTGCTGCGAGGATCTTCCTGCTTGCCTGCCATTTGCTCGACATTCGCGACTATCTTGGTCAGCACCTGAGAGAGATCCGCGGCGTTGGCATACTTCAGGTAGATAACCCGTACGTTGCCGCTTTGTGCCAGCGGGGTATCCATGCGTTTAATCAATGCCCTGACCCGCGCACGCTGCAATTCATCTCCACTTACCAATACGCTATTGGTGCGCTTGTCAGCCACCAGCACCAGCGGACTGGTGCCGGCATCACCCTTGTCACCGGTTTTTTTCTGCAATTGCGTCACCATACGCACGATTTCTTCCGCCGATGCATGCTCGAGGGGCACCAGTTCGGTTTCCTCCTGGGCGGTGCGGTCAATGCTTTCGATTACCTCGCGAATGCGCGCGATGTTAGCGGCCGTATCGGAGATGCTGGGGTGCCAGCGGACGTAATACCGGAATCAGGCGCGCCGCCGATATATTCTCGAGCTGGATCACCTGGGTGATAATTTCACTGTTCGTGCTGCGTGCCGTTCCCGTTTCGACCGGCACCGGCGCAGTACGCGCTACCTGGGTGGGGATAATACGCACCACGTCCCCGGACTCAACCGCAGCGAAACCATGCACCTCGAGGATTGAGAGGAACAGGTTATATAACTCATCCTGGCTCACCGGCTGGCTCGACACAACCTGCACCTTGCCCTTTACCTTGGGATCAATAATGACCGTCTTGCCGGTGGCGGTAGCAACGAAGCGCACCAGCTCCCTGATCTCGGTATCCTTGAAGTTAACCGTCCAGGTCTTTTGATCCTGCGCGAAACCAGGTCCCGGCGGCATGCCCAGCAGTAGTGCGCCCAGTACCAGGCAGACGAGCGATTTAATCGACAACAATGACTTATTCTGCATAGGTTCTAATTCGCACTCTTGTTTTGCGTCCAATATCCATTATTGACTTATTCGACATCCGTTTCCAATGCCACCTCTAGTTCAACGATATCCCCGCCACGCAACACCGTAAAATTCGCCTCGGTTGAATCCTGCAGCAGCTGGTACACGTCTATAATCCCCTGCGGATCATTCAGCTCGATGCCATTGATGCCGGTCACCACATCATTGGCTTTAAACCCGACCTGGCGGAACAATTTACTATTTGCGCCGGGGGTCACCCGGTAGCCTATGATGGCGCCGTCCTGCTGTACTGGTGCCACCCTGACAATCTCGCTCAATGCCGCAGGATCCTCATACACCATCTGGCGCAACTCGGCAAAATCTTCCATCGAGGCGGTACGCGCGATCGTCTGGTTCCCGGGTTCAGCGATCGCGGGCGCGACCGCCGAACGCGGCGGCACAGGCGTACTGACCTTGTTGATGTCATATAGCCACAACGACTCATAACGACCGTTGTTGGAAATAATGACCCGGTCCATGAGGATTTTTGACAGGGTTACCTTGGTACCAACTGGCAGTTTGTCCCCCACCCCGTACTGGTCCTGGATTTTCCTGCTTACAATCACCGCGCGCGCCCTGGCCTGGTCGCCGCTATACAGGGTACCCAGAAGCTCCAGGTCCAGCTTGGTCTCGGCCGCATTCAGCTCATCGTCCGACATGACCGGCACTGCGGCATCGACCACCGGGAGCGACCCGCTAGCGTCACCAAACAGGTCGAAACCCTTTAGTCTGGCGATATCGACCTCGTTCTGCGGCGCCAGGGCACTCAGGGCGGCCCCCGCAGGCAAGGATTGTTCGGCCAGCCCCACAGTTGCGGGTGCCAAAAGCAGCCAGAACAACCGGGACAGGCTGAATAACGCCCACAGTACAAACAGAATGACCAGAATATTTCTTATTTGCGAAAGCGATAGGACAGCCGAGCCGTTAATACTGCTGAGCAGGGATCTCGGGCTCATTTGCCAGCTGTCTCGTAACCCGGCGACATGCCAGCCGGGTACCTGCGCCCCAGCTCGGCGCTATCGCCGCGACGCCCCGCGAGCAAAGGTTTGCCGGCAGCGCGCGAAGTCGGCATCCGCTCGCGCCGAGCCAGGAAAAAACTGTGACGACCAGTCATTGGGTAACCGAACTATTCATTGGCATTGGGAAAGCGCGATTGTACAAGAAGATCGCTACGGTGTAACTAATCCTCTACCGCAACTCCCCGTACTCCGAACCCGGGTTAAAAGGGCAGAAAGTCGAAGGAATAGTTGACACGGGTCTTAAGAACCTCGCCGGTTTTGAAGCGGATCATCTGAATCCGCGCCAGCAATTTGTTCTCGAGGCTCCTGTCGTCGAGCTCACTGGAAAGCAGCTTGATACTGGACACCGTGCCACTGGGCTCGATAACCATCTCGAACACCAGCCTGCCCTGCAGGGTCGGGTCCATGCGCAGAGCCCGGTTATAAATCGCAAAGATGCCACCCTTGTTCGCGTCCATGACCCGCCGAATCGATTCATCACTACGCCCGCCGGCCGTTGCTGACTTGGTACTGCGCGCGGAACTGCCGCCGCCACCGGCGATCGGACTCTCGATGGTGGTCGTTTCGCGACCGGACAATGCCACCCCGCCGGTATCCCGGCTCAGGTTGGCCGTCTGGATACCACCACTCCCTTTGGTTACGTTGGACGTAATCAGCGAGCGTTCCATTTTGGCGGAATCGGCGGCACCCCGGGTCAGATCGCTCCTGGTCAGGTTGTCGACATCGATACTGTCACGCATCGCCATCAGGTCATCCTGGAATGCCAGTACCCCGGCCACCGCAGCCTTCTCACGCGCTTCTTTTACCAGATCAACGGGTTTGGGCTTGGGCTTTTCCTTCGGCTTGCTTTTCGGCTTGGGTTTGGGTTTGGTCTCGGGTTTGACCAGCTTCGGCTGGAGCGGTTTGGGCTCGGGTTTCGGTTTCACCAACTCCTGTTTTTCAAGAATCACGCGGGCCAATTGGGGTGGAATTTCTTCTTCCTGCTCGCGGGTCAATTCGGGAACCGGCAACAGCGGCACCATGATAGCGATCACCACAAACCCTGCGATCATAAAGCGCAGGATTTTGCGAAACCGCGAGTCCTCCTGTACCGAAGAGGACCACGCCAGCTGGAATTCCTGACTGTACGCCACACTCGCCACGCTCTAGATCTCCATTTCCAGGCCGGGCAGAGCGTCTGGCTCAGCAGCCGGCATATTGTTAACGGCCAATGAAATATCCCGGAAGTCGGCTTGCGCGCAGGTCGTCATTACACGCTTTAACAATTTATAGGGTATTCCCTGGTCGCCCATAATGGTAACGGATCGGCCCTTCTTTACCTCCAGCTCGGTCAATTCGGGGCGCCGTGACGCCTGGTATTTCAATTCATCGCTCAGTGCGGCAATCACATCGTCGCTCCCGTTCAAAACTGCTGCGACCGGCGCTACCTTGCGGCCCTGCACGATCAAATCATCTCCGTTGACCTTGATGAGCAGGGTCATATCCGGTTTTACCTCCGCCACAGATTCCGGCAACTCAATCGAGTTGTCTGCCTGCAATACCTCGACATCGCCATTGTTTACCATCAGGAAGAATACCAGGATGGTAAAGATATCCATCAGCGACACCAGGTTCAGCTTGGACGGATTCTTCATCCGCCGGTGATTGCGCGCCATGCGCCGCGCTCGCATCGAAGCCTTCATACGCTATTTCACCTTCCCGCTACGGGGTTGCCGGCCAGCACGGGGGCATCACCGAAAGAAATTTCCGGAAACAGTTCGGCATCCACCACATCTGCGGCGACAACCGCCTTGAAGGAACGCACCGTATCGATCGCAGACACAATTGTCTGGTAATCGGTAGTGGCTTCCGACAGGATGGTAATCGAACGCCGCTCGACCTGCCGCTCCCGCAGTTGTCGCTTCACCTCCTGCAGCACCAGGCTCAGGTAGGCAAAGTCCTGCGTTTCCTGCTTTAGGGGAATAGCCTTTAATTTGGTGCCCCGGGGATAATTGACTGTCATGCCACCCTGGCGAATAACCAGCTCCACGCTATGCAAATCCTTCGTGGCAGCGCCGCTGCCAGCGGCATCCGGCAGGGTAATATCGACGACCGTAATCCGTGAAAAGACCAGCCCCATCAGCAATACCGGGACCAATACAATCATCAGGTTCAGGAAGGCGGTAATGTCGAGCTCCGCTTCCTGTGACTTGTTACGCTTGATTCGCAACATCGTCGACTACCCGCTCAAGCCGCTTTGTCGGTGGTACGCGACTGGGCAGGCCGGGTCGCGTTTTTGACCTGCCCCAGCATGTTCAGTACCTTGACGCCAACCATCTCCAGACTGTCGATTATCTCCGTGGTTTTGGTCTGCAGTACGGAGTGAATCAGCAGCAGCGGAATCGCCGCCATCAAGCCAAATGCGGTGGTATTCATCGCCACCGAGATACTGGCGGAAAGCAGAGTCGCCTTGTCGGCAGGATCGGCGTTTGCTACCGCGGTAAACGCCGCGATCAAACCGA
>CAMYKE010000164.1:8981-15967 GCA_947258895.1 uncultured Pseudomonadales bacterium
GTGCCCAGCAGTCCCAGCAGCGTAGAAATATTGGCCAGTGTTGCCAGGTAGGGAGTGCGTTTCTCAAGGCGCGGCATATATTCCATCACGCCTTCTTCCATCGCGTATTCTACGTCCTCGCGGCGCGGGCTCTGGGTCATACGTTGCAGCCCGGCGTTAATGATGTGCGCTACCGGCGCCTTGGACATTTCGGCAGCATGGCGTACACCCTGCAGGTCCTTCTTCTTCACCAGAGGCATTAGCTTGATATAGGCACTGCGATTGGAAAGCTTGGCGCGGGTGAGGAATAACCAGCGCTCCAGGGCGATTGCCAACCCGCAAACCAGCACCAGTGCAATCGGGTACATGAAGGGCCCGCCAGCCTGGAAAAAACGAATGATCGTAGTGTAACTATCCATAACAACTCCTTGGTATTTTCCGGTTCAGGTGCCTTGTACAGCGGCCACCTGCCGCCGGTTATTTCATTTTAAATCAATAAGTTAAATCAGTTCTCGCCAAGCTCACTGCTGCACTACCGCTGCTTGCGATGCATTGAGCATTTCCCGATAGTTCAGTTCGCGCACGAACTCGACTCTCTCCAGCGGCTTGAATACATCATCGACCAGGCTTTCCATCGGTCGATATAGCGCCTCGGGACCATCAGGACGTTGCCAGGGTACGATATACAGCACCTTGGGCTGCTCCTGGTTACCCGTAACCGTGCTCTGCAAGACCACCACGGCTTCCTCCTCTGCGAAAGACGGCCCGCTCAAGAAGAGCAATAATGCGAGGAGTCGCGCGTGCTTCATGCTAACCCGCATCCGTTACCGATTGGCGCGTAAGATGGCGAGCCGGTCGGTGCGCAGATCGCGCGAGAGGCGCGCAACTTATAGCCGTAGCGATGCGTAAGCGATTCTCGTAATGAAAAGTGTGATGAGATGCGTACCGAGCGGCCACCAGACCGCGACAAAGCGATTCTGACAGACTGCAATTCGGTGGCGTCGGGTAAAAATCTGATTTCATAAATTACTCTCAAATTTGTTGCTGTGTCGGTGACGGAAGGGGGCTAGTTCGCCGCCAGGCGGTCGAGCCGTCGTTCGAGATCTACGATCCAGCCGGTGACCGTGCGATCCGGTTCGAGGGTGACATGCTGGTATTGCTGGTAGTGGCCAAGCGCCCGCTCCAGGCGACCCATATACAACTCGTACAGGATACCGAGGTTGCGGTGGGTATCCGCATGTTCGGGCCACACCGCCAGGGCTGCCTGGTATTTCATCTCTGCGTCCCGGAACCGGCCCTGCTCGCGGTACAGGATTGCCAACTGGTTATAGGCGTCAAGGTTGGCGCGATTCGCGACAATCGCCTTACCAAAAGCCTCCTCTGCGGCGGCCAGCTTACCCTGCTGGCGGTACACGATTCCCAGGTTAAGGAACGGTCCAGAATAGCCGGGATATTCGTTGTTCAACCAGGTCAGGTGATGCTCAGCAGTTACCCAATCCTCGACTCGCATGCTCGCAACCGCGGCAGTGAAGCGCTGTTGCGCTGCAGCGGACACCGCTTTGCGGCCCTGGGTATGGGGATTAATTGTCCTTACCCTGTCGCTGTCCGGGGTTGCAACGTAGATGACCGTCTCCACCCGTGACTGCACCCCGCCGGCTGCGTCTTCTGTAACTGCGGGCTCGTCCCCGCGCTGGGGCAGCATACCGCAACCCGCCAGCCACAACAGGGCGACTGCGGCGATTAGTAACCTGGCTTGCTCAATAGATGTCATCGCTAAAATTCAGTTTTGATTCCTGCTTGCTGTAGCGCGCCGGCAGCAATTTCGCCAACTCGGTAAAACTCTGCCTGATCCATTCATCATAGATTCCCGACCAACTGCGCCGCGCATTACCTTCATGGACCTCGATCGCCTTTTCCTCGAAGGGATAGGCCTGCTCCTCGAGCAGCAACTGGTATTGCTCCAGCGCCAGCGCATCGAGTTTCCGGGGTCGCTCCGATGCCATTAGATCGCGA
The DNA here is from genome assembly GCA_947258895.1 of uncultured Pseudomonadales bacterium. The sequence continues at coordinate 10,974 of CAMYKE010000164.1, forward strand.
CTCAGGCTGGCGTAGATGGCGCCTATCTTAAAGGTAGCCTTTGTGGCGAATTCTTCCACTCCATAATCAATAGTTTTTTGATTCGCCTGCAACGCCTTTTTTAACGCTAACTTTTTCTTTTTCATACTTTTTTTCAGCGGAAGAGATAGTTTTATTGAAACAAATTGCATATATAAATTATCTGCAAATACCTGCGACGAGTAGGCTGCAAGGTAGCGTGAGCGGTCGGTTCGCGAGGCGCCTGCCGCGGCATCTGCCGCGATCATCTTCCGCAGCCAGAAACGCCGCTTGGCGTCCTGGCCTGTTTCTCGGTACAGCTCGCTGAGCAAAAAACGCGCCTCCATTGCCACCGGGAACGGCTCCGGATAGGCATGGGCATAGCTGCGATAGCGTAAAATCGCGGTTTCGGTGTCACCCGCCTTGGCGAACAGTTCGGCCGCCATGAACAGCGCCTCGCGTTTTGCCTTGGGGTCTGTCTCGACATCGTGAATGGCGCTCAACTCGGTTGCCGCGTTATGCCACTCGCCATGCTCCTGGTACGCATATACGAGCTTGGCGGGAATCTCGGCCGTCAACCGGTGGCGGGGGAAACGCTCCCGGAAATCCGTCAGCACGTCGATCGCCCGGGCCCACGCCGCCACCGCCAGCAAATTGGTCGCGGCATCGAATTGCGCGTTCACCCGGATGGTCGAATCGGGCGCGAGCTCGACTACCCGCAGGAACTGGCCCGCCGCAGCCAGTTGGTCACCCTGTGACAACTGCTGTTCTCCCTGCTTGTAGATGCTCGCCGCCAACTGCTCAATCAGGTCCTTGCGCTGTGTAGACTTCACGGGAGTGCGGGAAAGGATTTGCTGGTAGGCGATTTCCGCGTCTGCATACTGCTGCAGTTCAAACGTTCCATGCCCGATTACCAGCCAGGCGGTACGCACCAGCTTTGCATCGATTGGGGTCTGCCAGGCGGTCAGCTTGCGCGCCGCTGCCACCGCCTGCTCAAATTCGTCGAAAGCCAGCAGTTCCTCCGCGGCGCGGGTGAGTACGGCCGGGGCGCGCTCGTCCTCGGTGAACCGGTCCGCAAAGCGCAGCTCGCTTTCAATTTTCAGGCGCTGCCAGTTCTCATGGTCGGCTGCAGGTTTATCCGAGGAATATTCGTAGGCGACAACTTCATAGGCCTTGATCGCGGCCGCGAAGGAGCCCGCCTCATAACGCGCTTCAGCCAGCAGGAAAGTCATTTCCGCCACCTGCGGGTCCTGCGGGAAGGTATCGACGTACGCCTGATAGTAGTCCGCCGCGGTAGTAAAGTGCTGCGTTGCCAACAGCCGGCCCTGTTGCGCCTCCGCTTTGTTTTTGGCCTTGCCGGAGCGAAGGGTCTGGGCCAGCGCGTGGTAGTGGCGCGCCAGTTCATTCAGGTATTGCTTGAGGAACGGCCTGATTTGGGCACGCACTGCTTCATCCTTCGCCGCCCAGTAGGCGCTGGCAATGCCGTAGTTACTGACATAGTTCTGTTTCTCAACCAGGACCTGAGCAGGAAAATCACCGGCTTCGAACGACTTGATCAATTTGCCGGAATAGGTCGGCGCCAATTCGTGACGCGGATGCCGGCTGACGAAGGTGCGGTAAACTTCGGCGCTGTCCCGATAACGCTCCTGCCCCAGATAGAGTTCACCCAGGTTATCGAACAACAGGGGTTCATAGTGGCGCTCGCCCAGCGAGGTGTATACCTCCTCGATGGTTTTCGGCCCGTCCAGGTAGGCGAATACCAGACTCAGCACCCGAAAGCTGTCGTTGGCAAGCTCCCGTTCTGCGCGTGGCAGCGACTCGAGATCGGTTGTCGCCGGTAGAATCAGGTCGAGGGTTTCGGTAAAGGACTTGATCGATGCCCGGTAACGTTCCCGCTTGAACTGGGTCCAGCCATGCATGTACAGCGCGTTGCGATAGTAACTGGTGGCGGCGCCGAAGCCGATCACCTCCGCGTAGGCCTGTTCCGCACGGTCGTAATCTGCGGCAACAAAATAAATTTCAGCACGGCGGAACTGTGCCTCGGCGTAGTGCCCGGAGCGCGAATCCTGTGGAACCAGGGCATCCAGTACCTGCAATGAAGCCTCGGGCTGACCATTTAGGTCATAGGCCTTGGAAAGCTGGTATTTGAGCCGATCGACCCCCGCGCGCTCCGGGTGTTGTTGCAGCAATTCCTCGTACGCGGCAATCGCCTGGTCGAAGACCCCGGTGCCGGATTGCGCGTCATAGGCCTGTTGTTCGCCGCGCAGCATCTCCAGGCCCGCCAGGCGATGCATGACCTGCACCTTGACCTCGGCACTGGCGGTGCTCGCAATCACCTCGCGATAGCTCTCGGTCAGGCTATCCAGATCAACGCTGGGCAGGGCGATTGCCTGGTCCGGTAAGCGCGCGGGGTCAAGGTCGGCCAGGGTAGGTTCGGGTGGCTCGGGGTCAGGGCCAAAGCCAAAACCGGAATTCAGCCATGCGCAGGAACTGAGCAGCAGTGGAATTAGCACAACCCCCCATCTCATGGCGTGGCGGTCTCCGCGGTGGCCGCAGCGCTGGCCAGTCCCGTGCTGCCGACATCCAGCAGGCGGGCAATCGCCAGCCTGGCCTGGCCCAGATAACTGTAGAGCCGCTCCTGTTGACGCGTAAGTTCGGCGATCACGTCAGCGCGCAACAGTTGTTCCGCAATGGCAATTTCCGTAGTAACCCGCTCTTGCTGCTGTGCGAGCCGCGCTTCAATGCGGGCGATTCGGTCGCCAAAGCCGAATTGGTGCGGATCGACCACGATCTCCTCTACCCGCTGTAATGCGGGGACGGCTTCCGCCAGCAGTTGCTCCGTATCTGCCTGATGTTTCTGCGATTGCCAGATACGCGGGCCAAATTGCTCGGCCGCCTGCCACTGCAACATGCCCTTGAACAACTCCAGGCGCGCAGTTTCGGCGCTGACATCGCGGCCAGCCGCCGCCAGGGCGCGAGCAGTATCTAGACCGCGCTCCGCATAACCGAGCAATTCCAGTTCCTCGGCGTTCATTAGCGCACGTCCGTCTCCGGCTGCCTGCGCAGCGGCAAGCTGTTCGCCGAGCTGTCGCTGGGTTGCCGCGAGTCGTTCATAGCGTCGTTGAAATGCGTCGCTCTGTAATCCCTCCGTCTTGCGTTGCCAGGCCCGTTGCCGCTCGTCGAGCACGGCCTTGACCATGTCCAGGCGCCGCTCTCCCTCTGCCAGGAAGTCGGCCGCGTGGTATAGCTCGCGCAGCTCCTTTAGGCTGTTCTGGAATTCCTGGCGAGTGATCAAGTGCGCCAGGTAGGGAGCCTGGTCATTGACCGGCAGCGTATCGTCGGCGGTGAGCCAGTCAGCCACGCTGGTCAGCTCGGATTCCAGCAGGCTGACCGATTGCCGGTATTCCAGCAGCGCGTTGCCCTCGGCCCCCAGTTTTTCATAGGCAAAGGGCACCGCCAGCAGGCTTTCCTGGACGCTGGCGTCCATCAGCGAATGTTGCCGCAACGCCTGCCAGGGGCTGAGCGCGGTCTGGTAATCCTGTTGCCGGGCAGCCGCCCAGCCATAGCCCAGCAGTGCCCGGGCAACCAGTGGGCTCGACAGGCGCACCTGGCGGAATTCACTCTGCGCCTGCGTATAATTTTCACCGCCCAGGTAGGCGAAGCCGGAGGCAGTCAGGGCGCGGTCGCGCAGACTCTTGCCCTCCTCGCTATGCAACTTGAGCGCTTGCAAGCGAGCCAGGGAAGCTACCCCCTGCTGCCAGTCCCCGGACTGGGTTTGCAGCACGCCGCGATTGAAATAGTAATAGGGTAGCCAGGTGGACGTCAGGGACAGGTCCTCAACGGTCGCATCGGCCGCCGCGATATTGCCCTCGCGTAATAACAGGTTGGCGTGCATAAATTTGCGCTCTTCACTGAGCAACCCGTGCGATCTGTCGCCGAACCCGGGTCCGATTTTTTCCAGCGCGGACCTGGCACCGGCGTTTTCGCCACGCAGGTACTTGAGTTTGGCGAGGTAGAACCAGGCCACATCCCGCTGCTCCTCATCACGATGGCGCGCCAGCAGCTCATTGAAAATCCGTTCGGCTTCATTGTCCAGACCATAGGAAAGGCTGATGCCGCCACGCAGTAATTCAGCAGACTCGCCGTGATTGGGCAGGTCGTTGAGGGTCTCCCCGACCATCAGTTCGGTGAGGGCGCTGAAGTAGGATTGCTGGTAAAAGTGAAACAGCGCTACCCCGTAGCGCAGGTCCGCAACCGAGCCAGGCTTGCCTGGTTTATCCGCAGCGCTTGCCGAGCAGGCTAGCGCCAGCAGCAGGCCGATCAGCCAACATCGCATAACCAAGGCGACCTACCACTCTTTTACGGAAAATTGCGGCTGCTGTTTCGCCCTGGAATCGACGATTTTGAGCTCCAGGTGCTTGGCTTCCGAATCCTTGTTGAAGGTCATGGTGGTAGCGCGGCGAAAATCCCTCGCCTCCGGTCCTCGGCCGGTGAATACCGCCACCAGTTCATGTTCACCGGCCTTGACATTCCCCATATACAAACGTTGCACACCGCCGCGATGCAACGCGTCGACCTGACGCTCGGTGTAGAGGTAATTGGTGACGACCTTGTTATCCAGGGTCAGCTTGACTGCGTCCAGCTGGAAGAATTCTCCCACATCCATGGATAGGAAAACCGCGACCTGCGTATTGGTCGGGAACAGCAGTTCCTCTTCGAGAATAAACAGGTCGCGGTTCAGGCTTAAAACTTGTTGTTTGATGTCCTGCACCTGGGTTTCCAGTGGCTGCCCGGGCGAATCGACTTCGGCAGCCAGTGGCAGGCTGGCCAGGGCCGTCAAGAGTGCTACTAACCCCCGTCGAAGAGTGCTCCTGTTGAACATATAACCGCTCCTGATTTAACGGACTAAGTCGTTGCAGATCGTCAATTAAATATAGGCCATCAGGAACAAACTGCTCGTTCCGGGGGTAAAAAACTGGAGCTAATTCGGGGTCAGA
>CAMYKE010000165.1 GCA_947258895.1 uncultured Pseudomonadales bacterium
ATACCACCCGCGACAAAGTTGACATAGTAATTCACCCGCAAAGTATTGTGCATTCCCTCGTTGAATACAGCGATGGCTCCCTGCTGGCGCAGCTGGGTAATCCCGATATGCGCACCCCGATTGCCTATGGGCTGGGTTGGCCGGATCGTATCGAGTCAGGAGTTTCCAAACTGGACCTTGCCAGTATCGGGCGCCTTGAATTCGAGGTGTTGGACAGGACCCGGTTTCCCTGCGTGCGGCTCGCCGAAGAAGCCATGTCCGCCGGCGGATCGGCGACCGCGGTGCTCAACGCCGCCAATGAGATCGCGGTCGCGGCGTTCCTGGCCGATCGCATCCCGTACCTCGCCATCGCAGAAGTGGTGGATCGGGTCCTGCAATCCTGTACTGTGCGCGAGGCAGACAGCGTTGCGGGGGTGCTGGAGGAGGATCGCGAGGCACGCCAGCTTGCTCGCCAGGCGCTTGCTCAAACTACGGAACGCAGGGCAATCATGACATGAGTTTTATTCAGATCATTCTGGCGACGATTGTGACCCTGGGACTGTTGGTGACGATCCACGAATTTGGCCACTTCTGGGTAGCCCGCCGCTGCGGCGTCAAGGTGTTGCGGTTTTCTGTCGGGTTTGGCAGGCCACTGTGGCGGCGCGTTGACAAGCTGGGCACCGAATTTGTAATCGCGGCAATCCCGCTGGGCGGTTACGTCAAGATGCTAGACGAACGTGAAGGCCCGGTTGCCGCCAGCGAAACCGCGCTTGCCTTCAATCGTAAACCCGTGGGGCAGCGCATCGCGATCGTAGTGGCAGGGCCGGCGGCAAATTTTCTGTTTGCCATTTTTGCGTACTGGGTGTTTTTTATCAACGGGGTTTCCACCGTGGTGCCGGTAATCGGCGCCGTGCAACCGGATTCCGTCGCGGCTCGGGCGGAGCTGCGCAGCGGCAGTGAAATCATCTCGATCGACGATGTGGAGACCCGAACCTGGCAAGCGGTGCACCTGCAGCTGTTGCGCTATATCGGTGAAACCGGCACGCTGGAAATGACAATCCGGCCGCTCGACTCGCTGAACGAGTATCGTCATCAGTTGCCGGTAGAGCGCTGGCTTTCGGATGTCGAACAGCCCGACCCTCTCACCGCGTTGGGCATTACGCCTTTTTCACCTCCCGTTCCGGCGCGCATCGGCCGGGTAGTAGCCGGTGGCGCAGCCGAAGCTGCAGGGCTGCAGCCAAATGACCTGGTCGTCACGGCGGAGGGGCAGCCAATCTCCGAATGGCAGGAGCTGGTGGATATCATCCAGCCGCGCCCTGATGAAAAAATTCGCCTTGAGGTGGAACGAGATGGCCAGATCAATGGTCTCATAGCCGTTCCCGCTGCCAGGAAACTCGACGATGGCAGTGTGATCGGCTATCTGGGAGTTGCGGCCGCAGCGGTGGAATGGCCGGAGGAGATGCGGCGTGAAATCCATTATTCCCTGATCTCGGCATGGCTGCCCGCCCTGGAAAAGACCTGGGATATGTCGGTACTTACGCTGGTGTCGTTAAAGAAGATGGTACTGGGCTTAATTTCCATTAAAAACTTGAGTGGGCCTATTACCATTGCTAAAGTTGCGGGGGCTTCGGTTGACCAGGGATTTCAGGCCTTCCTTAGCTTCCTCGCCTATTTAAGTATCAGCCTCGGGATAATCAATATTTTGCCGATTCCAGTGCTCGACGGTGGTCATTTAATGTATTACCTGGTTGAACTGGTGCGCGGCAAGCCGGTATCGGAGCGGGTGCAAATGTTGGGTCTGCGTATCGGTATAAGTATGATCATTGCCCTGATGCTATTGGCGCTATACAACGACCTGGCGCGGTTCTGACCCCTGCTGGATATGCAAAGGCGATAGTAATAACAATATGATACGACGTTTTATTCTCCTTGGCTGCTTGCTGGTCGCCGTGGTCCTGCCCGTCAATGCTCAAACAACCGATCCATTCGTCGTCGAAGATATTCGACTCGACGGCCTGCAGCGCGTGTCGGCCGGCACGTTATTCCGGGAGTTCCCGATCAGTATCGGTGACCGGATCGATGGCGCGACCATTGTCGCCGCGACCCGACGACTATTCAAAACCGGTTTTTTCGACGATATCCGCATTGGTCGCGACGGCAATGTGCTGGTGGTGACGGTTGCCGAGCGGCCTTCGATAAGCGCGATCGAAATTGATGGCAACAAGGCGATCAAAACCGAAGACCTGCTCGAGGGCCTGAAAGGCTCCGGACTGAGTGAGGGAGAAATTTTCAAGCGGGCAACGCTGGAAGGTCTGCAGCAGGAACTGTCGCGCCAGTACATTTCCCAGGGGCGCTATGGGGTCGAGGTGGAAACTGACGTCCAGGTGCAGCCGCGTAATCGGGTCTCACTCGCGATCAATATTACCGAGGGCAAGCCCTCCAAAATCAAGAAAATCACCATCGTCGGTAATACCATTTATAACGACGAAGACCTGCTGGACCTGTTTGAATTGCAGCCCTCGAACTGGTTGAGTTTCTTTCGCCGGGACGACAAATATTCCCGCGAGGCGTTGTCCGGGGACCTCGAGCGTCTGAGCTCGGAATATATGGATAACGGGTATATCAACTTTAATATCGAGTCCACCCAGGTATCCATTACGCCGGACAGGAAGAGCGTTTATATCACGGTTAATATCGTTGAGGGCGAGCGTTTCAATGTTGGCGAGATCTCGTTTTCCGGTGATCTGGTGATCCCGGAACCGCTCCTGCGAAGATTCCTGTTTTTTCAGAGCGGGCAGGTATTTTCCAACCGACAACTGACGAACACTACCGAGGCAATTACCAATCGGCTGGGGAATGAGGGCTATACCTTTGCCAACGTGAACGCGATTCCCGAGATTAACCCGGATGACAACACGGTGGACATCACCATCGCGGTGGACCCCGGGAAGCGCGCCTATGTGCGGCGGGTGACGTTCCAGGGCAATACCAAAACCATCGATGAAGTGCTGCGGCGGGAAATGCGCCAGATGGAGTCTGCCTGGGCGTCGAACCAACAGATCGAGTTCTCCAAGGTTCGCCTCGAGCGCCTCGGGTTTTTCAAGGAGGTTAACGTCGAAACGCCCAAGGTCGCCGGCAGCGATGACCAGATCGATGTGGAATATTCGGTCGAAGAACAGCCCTCCGGCAGTATCAGTGCGAGTCTCGGCTATTCCCAGGGCTCGGGCCTGATCCTTGGCGGGGGCATTAGCCAGAATAATTTCATGGGTACCGGCAAGCGGGTGTCCTTTGGCGTCAGCCGCAGCAAGTTTCGTGAATCCTATAATATCGGTTACCTGAATCCCTACTATACCGTCGATGGCGTGCAGCGCGGCTTCAACCTGTTTTTTCGCGAGTTGAACTTCGACGAAGATGACGTGTCCAGCTTTATCACCGATTCCTACGGCGCCGGGGTGACCTTTGGTTACCCCATTTCCGAGACCCAGAGCATCTCGGTTAATTTCAGTTACGAGAACACCGATCTGACCGCGGGCTTTTTTGCCGTGGAGGAGATCAGCGAGTTTATTGCCAATGAGGACTCAGTGTACGATGAATTCATTACCACCTTCAGTTGGCGGCAATCGCGCCTGAATCGTGGCGTGTTCGCGACTCGGGGATCGCAACAGAGCCTGGGGCTGGAAGTCGCGCTGCCGGGCAGTGACCTGGGCTATTACAAGTTGAGTTATAATGGCCAGAGATTTTTCCCGTTGTCCCGACTCTTCACGCTCCGGGCCCGCACGGAATTGGGCTATGGGGATGCTTATGGCGATACCTCTTCACTGCCATTTTACAAGCATTATTTTGCTGGAGGCATAGACTCGATTCGGGGCTTCAAAAACAATACCCTGGGACCGCGCAGTACGCCGAAGAAATGTGATGGCGTGAATGACGAGGGGCCGGGTTCGGGGTGTGTTCCTGACCCGTTCGTTAATGATCCGGATCCATTTGGCGGAAATATCCTGGTCACCGGTAGTCTCGAATTGATTTTTCCGTTGCCATTTCTGGAGGACACCCGCAGTGTCCAGAGCATGTTCTTCGTGGATGCCGGCAATGTCTTTAATTCGGAGTGTCCCAGCGTAAGTGATAATTGTAACGAGTTCGACATTTCAGACATTCGCTATTCAGTTGGCCTTGGCGCCAGTTGGCTGTCCGGGTTCGGGCCACTGACGTTCAGCGTCGCGGAAGCGTTTGGCGCGGAAGGATTGGAGAGAACGGAATTCTTCCAGTTTTCCTTCGGCAAGACTTTTTAGTTGTCCTAGTGTTTCAACAGTAATCAGTTATTATCCATTCATCAGAGAAGTAAAAGGGGATTTAGTGTGAAGAAGTTTATTTATGTGTTGCTTGTTACGGTTTTCATGGGTGCTCAGGCAGCATTGGCGGAAGTGAAGGTAGCGGTAATCGATGTGCAGGCCGCGATACTGGGGTCGGATCATGCCAAGGAACGCATCGCGGAACTGAAGAAACAGTACGCGCCGGACCAGAAGGAGATCAAGGATCTTGGCGTGGAGATTCAAAAACTGCAGGTCAAGATCGAGCAGGATGCTGCGGTAATGAGCGAGTCCGAGAAGAAGAACCTCGCCAAGCAAATTGAAGACAAGGCGGTGGACTACCAGTTCCTGGCGCAGAAATTACAGAAGGCGCAGAACGTCAGCCAGCAGGAATTAATGGCCGAGCTTAGCCCGAAATTACAAAAGGCCATCGAAACGATCATCGCACAGGGTACCTACACGGTCATCCTGGAGCGCAAGTCGGCGATCTATGTAAGCCCCGATTATGACATTACCCGAAAAGTCACCGAGCAGTTGAACCTGGCAAAATAAGATTCAGCAGGCCGGATCGACCACCTGATTGATCCCCGCGGGATGCAG
>CAMYKE010000166.1 GCA_947258895.1 uncultured Pseudomonadales bacterium
CGATGCTGACCAGGCCAATGATGCCGCCGATCAGGCAAGTTGCCGCCGTGCGCGGCATGCGGTGATTTTCCACCGCATAGGCTACGGGCACCTCCAGCATGGAAATGGACGATGTCAGCGCCGCGATCACCATCAACAGGAAAAACGCAAAGGATACGTACAGTCCGGCACCACCCATACTGTCAAACAGCGCCGGCAATACCGTAAATATCAGGGTATCCTCGGCTATCAGGTCGCCCGCCGCATTATAGATTTGTACCCCGTTGGCTTGCGCGGCGTACATCGCAGGGAGAATCAGCAGCCCGGCCAGTACCGCGATCCCGATATCCAGCAGCGTTACCGAGCGTCCCAGCGATGACAGGTTTTCCGATTTACTGACATAGGAGCCGTAAATCAGCATCGTGATTATTTACAATTTTTCGTCGCTGTTCGGTCTGGTTATCAGTCTCACTACTCGCTATAGCCAGCCATTGCTGGGCCTTATGCTATGCGTCTTCGCAGGCTGGATATGGCAGCGCAATGGCGTCCTCGAGGAGATCAAGGCAGGTTTCGCTGACGCCGAGCAGAGCCGCTTCTGGAAAATCTGGCCATTTTATGTTCGCTACGTGTGCCCTACCGCGATCGGGCTGGTGTTTATACAGCAATTTTTCTTTCGCTAGCCAGCCGCAAAGTTGCCGTAATATCCTTACGCCAGCTATTGGGTTTTCCCTACAATTTTGGCTCGCTTTTGCTGATGTTCGTGCAACCCCGCTGCTGCGATACTGGTAATCAGTTAGCAGAGCACCCGGGGCGTAACAGGGGCGGAACACCCGTCCTGACTCAAGAATCGGCCAGTTCAACGCAACAGAATGGTCATTCCCGGATCGCCGTGTTACCAATAGCGGGTAGAGGGTTGCAGATCATGTATTGCGAAACTGTCGGGGCCACGATTGATATCCCTTTCCTGCTGGATGTCGCGAATAAAAAGTTCAACCAGGGTTACAAAACCATGGAACTGATGAGCGGCGCGCTTTCCGATCAGGAGCGCTTCGCGGTTGCGGTGGTGGTGCTATTGGAAGTGGAGGAAGCGCTTCGCTTCGGTGGCATGACGGAACAGGAAGTCCGATTCATACGAAAATACCATCAGCTGGTACAGGCGTTCCTGGATCGTACCCGCGGCGATGCCGCCGCAGACGAGCCGACGGCAAACCAGAGCTGCGTGGGCCCCCTGCCGACCCTGGCGGCCATTTAAAATACGGGGACAGTTTACTTAATTCGCGGCTTTCGCCCAGGTTTCGCCCTTTTCAGGGTTCTACCAGTCAATATCTCCAGGTCCGTGAGAAAACTTTCTGCCCCAATGGGTCGACCGGTTCCTGAGTGCTGCCGAATACGCTCAAATTGCTTCGCCTGGTCCTCGGCTAACAGATAATCAGGCCAGTTGTTTACGCGCTCAAGCATGGGCAGGACCGTTACCACCTGATCATCATTTCCCTGCAGGTGTGCTCGCGTGCTCGACCAATTCCATTCCTCGGGATAATCACACAAATTTGCTCGAACCGGATTTAATTCGACGTACCTGACGGCAGTCAGCAGATATTCTTCGTCCATAACGAAGGAATGAAAGCGCTCTTGCCATAGATGCCCTTTCCAGTTTTCCCTGCGATTGATACGGCGTGTGTACTGCCTGTGTACGAACCGAAATAACCGGGCAAAACTATCCGAATATTCAGGCACAACCACAAGGTGTACATGGTTCGGCATCAGACAATATGCCCATACGCTGACACCTGCTACATCCTTGCCCTCCGATACCAGATCGAGGTACGCCTGATAGTCGGCTTCTTTGAAAAATGTTCGCATCCGCCGGTTACCACGTTGTGTAATATGATGAGGGTAACCTGGAACAACCAACCGCGGCATCCTTGCCATAAATCTCTCCTTCTGTGGATTTTCCTGTGTCCGATACAGCCTATCGAGTTGACTGAATTAAGTAAACTGTCCCCGGGTTTACATCATCTGCACGACCTCGGCCAGCTCAATGCTGCCGCCGGAGTCGCGAATCGGGCAGCGTTTTGCTTTGGCGATGGCATCTTCGATGCTGGAGGCGGCAATAAATGAAATCCCCGATACCGGATTACTACCGCCATCGTCCGTCACGCTGCCATCCGCGTGGACCGTGGTGGACATACCCACGGGGTTTCCTGCGTCAACCACATCTGCGCCGATTGATTCAAACCATGCCCCCCATTTGGCCATGACTTCGGCTTCTTCTTCCGGAGTATCCGGGTGGTTTCCACCGTGAAAGATAAATGCGTAGGTCGCCATATCGTTTCTCCTGTTTTGGTAAGTAGTAGGGGTATCTGGCTACGCGTCGGCCAGAAATTGCTTGAGTTTAGCTAGAGATCCTGTCCAACCCTGGCCGTGGTGTTCAGCCACCGACTCATCAGGCAGCGCGCTGTGGGTAAGTTCCAGTCGCGTTTTTCCTTCGACGGCGGAAAACACCAAAGTTACCAACGAATCGGTAAAGGAGCCGCCTTCCCAATGCCAGGTGAAAGCCAGCCTGCGATTGGTCGCGATTTCCCGGTATTCACCCACGGCAATGTGCTGGCCTTCTTCTGTTCGCATCACCAGTCGGTATTGCCCGCCTTCGCGCAGATCCATTTCCACGGACTCACACACCACGGCGCCGGGCCCCATCCATTCGCCGATATGGGCAGGGTTGGTCCAGGCTTGATAAACGCGCTCGATGCTGGCGTTTAACAGGCAGGAAATATAGAGCTGCCCGTCCTGGATGGTGGATTCCTCAAGCATCGGATTCTCCTGGTTCAGGATTGAGGAAGCGTTCCAGATTCCCGAGACGATGCTCCCAGAATATTTGCTGCTCCTTTATCCACTCGGTAGCGGGATTGAGCTGCGCCGAGTTGAGAGTGAAGCGGTGTGTGCGGCCTTCCACCGTGCGCCGAACCAGATTGGCACGTTCCAGGATTTTTAAGTGCTTTGAAATGGCCGGCAGCGACATGGCGTGGGGCCGGGCCAGTACTGCGGCGCTGGTAGAGCCGCCGGAAAGCGTATTTACGATGCCGCGGCGGGTTTTATCTGCCAGCGCATGAAACACCATATCGAGTTCTTCTGAATTATATTTAACCATATGGTTAAATATATTCCCGTTTTGGGAGAATAGCAAACAGTTGTTAGTTATTCGTATACCAGGATCGTTCCCACGCCAGCAATACCTTTTCCGGATAGACGGTCTTGCCCAATGAGCCGTTGTAACGGGCCAGCGCGTCCACGAGGTCACCCTTGCTGCGCTTCAGGTAGTACGCGAGGATCGTGCAGCCATAGCGCAGATTGGTATCCATATCTGTAAGGTTGTCGCCCGCGCGGCCGATCTCATTTTTCCAGAACGGCATCACCTGCATCAGTCCCTGGGCGCCAACCCGTGATATGGCATAACGATTGAAGTGGCTCTCAACCTGGATCACCGATAGCACCAGCTCCGGTTTCAGCTCGGCCCGGGTTGCCTGGCGATGCACGGCTTCCAGCAGTCGCAGCCGGTATCGGTCTTCGGGGATAAATCGCTCCAGGCGCCCCGACATGTCCACGAGCCAGACCTGCGCGGCGAAGCGGTCCTCAAAACTGTCGGCGTTGCTCGCGGCGGCCTTCAACAGCTCGCGCAGTTCCTCGTCCACTTCGGTGGCGAGAGCCGGGAATGCGAGGACCAACATCGCCACCAGCCAGCAGCAGCACTTGATAAATTCCCGTTGCGGTTTCATGTCCTTGAGTGTAGTAAAAATTTCCCGTGAATGCTGCCCATGCGGCCAAAACGGTTCGCGGTTTTCCAATCGCCACCGCGAGAATTCCGGATGCGACCCGGTTTTGGTCGCAGCCACCGTTTCACTGCGTATGAGCTATGTAACATTATCCGGACCAGTGGTAAAGTAACGGCCTTTTAATGAATGCACTGGTAACCGATTCAGCGATGAGCAAGAAGGCAAAGACGGCTATTACCCCGACCCGGGCTGAGGACTTCCCGACCTGGTACCAGGAGGTTATCAAGGCCGCCGATATGGCGGAGAATTCACCGGTGCGCGGTTGCATGATTATCAAGCCCCATGGCTACGCGATCTGGGAGCAGATGCAGCGGATCTTCGATGCCATGATCAAGGAGCTCGAGGTCCAGAATGCCTATTTCCCGCTGTTGATCCCGCTCGAATTCATCAGCCGCGAGGCCCAGCATATCGAAGGGTTTGCCAAGGAATGCGCGGTGGTGACCCACCATCGCCTGGAAGTCGGGCCGGATGGCAAACTGCAGCCCGCGGAATCCGCCAGGCTAGAGGAGCCTTATGTTATTCGCCCTACTTCAGAGACCATTATCGGCGATTCGATGGCGCGCTGGATCCAGTCGTACCGTGATCTGCCGTTCAAACTGAATCAATGGTGTAACGTGATGCGCTGGGAAATGCGTCCGCGCCTGTTCTTGCGGACTTCGGAGTTTCTCTGGCAGGAGGGCCACAACGCCTTTGAAACGGCGGAGGAAGCGATCGAGGATGCCCGCAAGATGCTGGATGTGTACGCAGAATTCGCAGAGCATTCGCTGGCTATTCCGGTCATCAAGGGTGAAAAGACCGTCGACGAGCGCTTTCCCGGCGCGGAGATGACCTTGACCATCGAAGCCATGATGCAGGATGGCAAGGCGCTGCAGGCCGGTACTTCCCATTACCTCGGCCAAAACTTCGCCAAATCCTGCGGGATCCGTTTCCAGGGGCGCGATGGCCAGGAGGAATTGGCCTATACCACTTCCTGGGGTATTTCGACGCGCCTGGTCGGCGCGATGATCATG
>CAMYKE010000167.1 GCA_947258895.1 uncultured Pseudomonadales bacterium
TTCCAGCGCTGGTAATCGTCATTGGCGAGTCCCAGCTCATCAAAACTGTGCAGCAACACGTCGGGATCAAATATCCGCATCACCAGTTTTTCCCCGAATGCGGTAGGCAGCGTGGACAATCGCAGCTCGACCTCCATTCCTTCCGGGTTCCTGGTTTTCAAGCGACCGTCCTGGGGATGACGCTTTTCCGCCACATTCATTCGACCCAGGATTTTCAGGCGGCTGACCACCGCTGTCACTCCCTGCGCCGGCAACTGGTAAACCTGGTGCAACACGCCATCGATACGAAACCGCATATTGCCATGGTCGCGACGCGGTTCGATATGAATATCGCTGGCACGCTGGGCAAAGGCATATTGCAGCAACCAGTCAACAATATTGACGATATGCTGGTCGTTGGCATCCGGCGACTGGGCTCCTCCCAACTCCAGCATCTGCTCGAGATTGCTGATGCCTGCACTGCCGCCTCCTTCACCCGCGGCTCCGCTGACGGATTTCGCCAGGTTATAGAATTCAACGGTATAGCGCTTGATATCTCCGGGCGCGGCCACCACCCGGCGTATCTTCTTGCGCAGCACATGGCCCAGATCCGGCTCCCAGCCCGCAAGGTACGGCTCGGCGCTGGCAATCAGCACTTCATCGGGCAATACCTTCACGGCAAGTATCCGGTGCCGTTCTGCGAAGGCGTACGACATCACCTCGGCGACCGCCTTGACGTTGATTTTCAGGGGATCGATGTGATGGTAGTCTTGCCCCGCACGGGCGGCCAGCCATGCGGTAATAGTATACTGGTCCAGACTCTTACCTGGGTTCGCAACGTCCTTGTATTCCGCTTCTGCAACCTGCTCAATCGGGTGTAATTTGAGTTGCGCCTGGGTGCGGCGATTCACGAAAAATGCGTCGGCATCGTCCTGCGCCAGGCGGCCGTCCTCGACGAGATCCGCCAGCAGGCTGCGCAGTTCAATCTTGTGTTCACGGATGGGTACGGTGTTGGCACTCTCAATAGAAGGCATTGATTCGAATAACTCCTGTAAAGTTACTCGTTATTATAGCCGGTTACAGCCGGGAAACTAGGCGCGCATAATCCGCTCGTGGCGATGCAGCAGTGACGAGCCGACCCCGAAAAATCCCCACGTTACTGAGCGCACCCCAGGGCAACTATGTATAATCACTGGACTTTTCAGAAGGATGCATACCCTATGTCCGGCCTGGTGATCCCCAAACTGCTAACCCGGTTAGCGCAACTGATCGAGACGCCGTCGGTTAGTTGTACGGCTCCGGGCTGGGACCAGAGCAACCTGCCGGTCATCGAACTGCTGGCAGGCTGGCTGGAAAGCCTGCGCTTTACCTGCGAGGTTCTCCCGGTACCCGGCCACCCTGACAAGGCCAACCTGATTGCGACCCTGGGTAGTGGCCCCGGCGGACTGGTGCTGGCCGGCCATACCGACACCGTGCCATTCGACGCAAACCGCTGGCAACATGATCCATTGGCCCTGACGGAGTCTGACCAGCGCCTTTATGGCCTGGGAACGAGCGATATGAAGGGCTTTTTCCCGATCGCTATCGAGGCGGCAACAAAATTTATCGATGCGGACCTGAAACAGCCCCTGATCATCCTGGCAACCGCCGATGAAGAGAGCTCCATGTCCGGAGCCCAGGCGCTGGCGGCGGCCGGCAAACCACTCGCACGGTTCGCCGTCATCGGCGAACCGACTGGTATGAAGCCCGTGCGCATGCACAAGGGCATGATGATGCAGGCGATTCGCATTCGCGGCAACGCGGGACATTCTTCCAATCCGGCGTTGGGTAACAGTGCGCTCGAAGCGATGCACGAGGTGCTCGGCGAACTGCTGGCGTTCCGTAGTGAATTGCAGCGGGATTATCGACAGGCGGATTTTGACGTCAGTTACCCGACCCTGAATCTGGGCTGCATCCATGGTGGTGACAACCCCAACCGGATCTGCGGCAGTTGCGAGCTGCAATTCGACCTGCGACCATTGCCCGGGATGCAGCTGGATGCGTTGCAGGAGGCGTTGGTCAAGAGGCTGACTCCGATCGCGACGCGGCGCAGTGTCGAACTGGAGATCGCGCCATTGTTCGGCGGCATCCCCGCCTTCGAAACGGCCGCTGATTCGCAGATCGTCAGGGCCGCCGAGCGGCTCACCGGACACCAGGCAATCAGCGTCAATTTTGCCACCGAGGCGCCTTACCTGGACCAACTCGGAATGCAAACCATCGTGCTGGGGCCCGGCGATATTGAACAGGCGCATCAGCCGGATGAATATTTATCAATCGATCGGATTACGCCTACAATTGCGATTCTCGAAGGTTTGATCAAGGAATTTTGTTGTAAGTAGCATGACCCAGGAAACGAAAACCCACATCGACTGGTTCCGGGATTCCGCCCCGTATATCAATAGCAACCGGGGCAAGACCTTTGTCCTGATGCTCGGCGGCGATGCCCTGGCTCACCCGCGGGTCGAAACCACCATCCATGATATCGCCCTGCTCAGCAGCCTCGGCGTGCGGTTGGTCATGGTGTTCGGCGCGCGCCAGCAGATTGAGGCACGCGTGAACCAGCGCAACATTACCAGCCGCTTTCACAACAACCTCAGGGTGACGGACGAAGCGACCCTGGAGTGTGTAAAGGACGCGGTTGGCGCGCTACGGACCGAGATCGAGTCCCTGTTGTCGATGGGTCTGGCCAATTCACCCATGCACAATGCCCGATTGCGGGTAACCAGCGGCAACTACGTCATTGCCAAACCGCTGGGTATCCTTGACGGGGTTGATCTTTGCCATACGGGCGAAGTGCGACGCATCGATTGCGCAGCAATCCGCAGGCAACTCGACGCAGCCGACATCGTCCTGCTACCGCCACTCGGCTATTCGCCGACCGGCGAGATCTTCAACCTGTCGGCGGAACAATTGGCAAGCCAGGCGGCGGTGTCCCTGCGAGCGGACAAGTTGATCTTCATGTGTGGTTCGGCCGGTGCGATCGATGAACAGGGTAACCTGTTGCGAGAACTCAACACCCATGAAGCACAGACACTGGTCGCGGCAGGCGAGCAAACCAGCCAGGTAGCGAGGCACCTGCAAGCAGCCGCGGAAGCCTGCAGTGCGGGTGTGCCGCGAGCGCATCTCGTCGATTTCGGGCAGAATGGCGCTCTGCTCAGCGAACTCTACACCCGCGATGGTAGTGGCACCCTGGTGACAATCAAGGGCTACGAGCATATTCGTCCCGCCCTGGTGAGTGACGTCGGCGGTATTATCCAGCTGATCCAGCCCCTTGAGGAACAGGGGATACTGGTGCGCCGCTCCCGCGAACTGCTGGAAGCCGAAATCGAGCGCTTCACCGTCATCGAACGTGATGGTGCTATCGTCGGCTGCGCCGCGCTGTATCCTTTTCAAGCGGAACCGGTAGCCGAACTCGCCTGTGTTGCGGTGCATCCGGATTACCGCAGGTCCGGCCGCGGCGAACAGCTGGTCGAAAGCATCTGCAGCCAGGCCAGGCGCGCCGGAATCGAGCGCATCGTCGTGTTGAGCACTCAAACTGCGCACTGGTTCCTCGAGTTGGGGTTTATCAGGCAATCACTGGAGTCTTTACCTGCCGGCAGGCAGTCACTATATAACTGGCAACGCAATTCAAGCGTATTTGAAAGACGACTGGCATGATCCCGCAGCCGTCTCAGATAAAGGATCAAGCCGGGAGCCAGGCGTTGAACTCAGGTGTTTACTGCAAGGCAAGAAGCTGGCAGGGGCCTGGCTCACTCCGGTGGCCGCCCGGCACGCATCTCGCCGCGCTTTTCACTACGGGAATACGCTTACGTCCGGCTACGATCAGGGGTTGCAATCTATCCTCGCTGGATAGGGGCTAACCCGCATCCGTCACCGATTGGCGTGTAAGATGACGCGTCGTTCGGTGCGCAGATTGCGCGAAAGGCGTGAAATGCATAGCCGTAGCTATGCGTAAGCGGGCCGAACGGCCGTCAAAGCACGGTAAAGCAAATTTAACAGACTGTAGTTCGCCGGCTTCAAGTAAACGCCCATTTGCAGCGCTTGAACTCAGGATTGAAGCTGTATCGGTGACGGATGCGGGCTAATCCGCAGGCAAAAAAAAGGCCGGCTTTTCGGGCCGGCCAGTTACTGTGTACTGCTTGTTAGTTGTTCGGGTGGTGCGAATATCGAGATGTGACCTTGTTGAACCACCACGGGATTAGCGGGCCCACTCAATGCTGTCGAATCGCGCCATCAACTCTGCTTCGAGTTCGGCGTCCATCTCTTGCTTCATGGTTTGCATTTCCAGTTCAACTTCCCGATTAATCTCTGCGGTACGGATCGCATCTACAAGTTTGTCTTCAATTGCTTGCTCCACGCTTACCACCGCAACCGCTTGTGAAACGGACTTCTCCATTTTTGCAGCAGAGAAGTTATTGTCCAGGTACCTGGCAAATACCACGCCGGATAAACCCAACACCAGGGTAAAAGCTATTAATTTTTTCATGCTAAGATCTCCTCTAGGTAGATCATATATAAAGCGGCACCAAAGCCGTATGCTTTGTTACCATAAGTTACATTAAGTAACACCCTATCTAGAATGGCAGCTTTTCACAAAAATACAAACATATAAACTATATTAGTTATACTATTTAGTTATAATAAGGATATTTATTATGCACTGCAAAATAAATATATTTGAGCGTAAAAGATTGTTAATAATATGAGCGAAGTTTTAATCACTGAAAAAAAGAAGACTTTATTTGGCGATACGGAAGAATTTATTTGCCGACGTATCGATCGGGAAACTGGCACGCTAACCGTGCTCTACGTGCTCCCTGGCGCACGCCTTTTGGGCCCCTTAATGTTACCTAAGGGAACTTATAGTTTCGGGTATTTCCGCGAGGACCTGAACTACAACATCTATCAGTTTATAACACCGGAAGGCACCAGCCTGGCCACCTATTTTAATATTAGCGACCAGACCCGGGTGACCGCTACCACCGTCAGTTGGCGCGATCTGGTAGTGGATATACTGGTCTCACCGCGGTACGGCTGCACGGTTCTGGATGAAGAGGAATTGCCCCCCGAACTCGAGGCGGGGCTGGCCGAGCTGATCGCGGGCACACGGGATTATATTTTGCGCCACCACCGAACCCTGGTTAGGGACACCGAGCACGCCTCGATGGATTACCTGCAGGATCTTACCCGAACAGCTTGCCGGGATTCATAACCCCGTTGGGATCAAAACAGGTTTTTAGCGCTCGCATGTAGCCGATTTCCTCCTGGCTGCGACTATAGGCAAGATAGTCGCGCTTTAACAGGCCCACCCCATGCTCCGCCGAAATGCTGCCTCCCAACCCTGCAACCACGTCGAAAACCTGTTTGTTGACCACTTCACAGCGGGCGAAGAAATCCGCGCGTTCCATATCAGCCGGTTTCAGGATATTAAGGTGCAGGTTGCCATCGCCGATGTGGCCATACCAGACGATCTCAAAATCCGGGTACTGGCCGGAAACCACGTCCTCAACCGATTGCAGGAACTCCGGTACCCTGGACACCCGTACCGACAGGTCGTTCTTATAGGGAGTGAATTTCGCAAGTGTCTCGGATATGTCCTCACGCAACCGCCACAAATTCATCGCCTGGGTTTCATTCTGACTCATTGTCCCGTCCAGCACCCAGCCTTCTTCCAGGCAGCGTTCGAACAACTGCATTGCCTGCTCCTCAATGGCTTCGGAGCTAGCCTCAAATTCCAGCAGCGCATAATAGGGCGCCTCCTCCTGACAGGGCTTCTGTAGTTCGGTGGCCGCAGTCACGTGATGCAGCGCTCGATCGGAAAAGAACTCGAAGGCGGTGATATCGAGCTTCTCGCGAAAGGTCTCGGATACTTTCATCAATGCTTCAAACTCCGGCACGGCCAGCACCAATACCGTCAGGTTTTGCGGCGGCCGCATCAACTTGATAGTGGCCTCGGTAATGAAGCCCAGGGTTCCTTCCGAGCCGATAAAGAGCTGCCGGAGGTCGTAACCGGTAGCATTCTTGACCAGGCCCTTATTTAGCTCGAGCACGTCACCCTTGCCGGTCACTACCGTCAGGCCGGCCACCCAATCACGGGTCAGGCCATAGCGGATCACCTTGATGCCGCCGGCATTAGTGGCGATATTCCCGCCAATCTGGCTGGAGCCGGAAGACGCAAAATCGACCGGGTAAAACAGATTATGCTCGGCCGCGTAGAGCTGCAATTGCTCGGTAATCACACCGGCCTGACAGTTGACGGTTCGGTCGGTGGCATTGAATTCGCTAATGGTGTTCATGCGCTCGAAGGCGACCACGACCTCGCCATTGGTTGCCATCGCACCGCCGCTCAACCCGGTACGCCCACCCGACGGCACCAGCGCCAGGCCTTGCTCATTCGCCAGCCTGACCAGTTCCTGTACTTGCTGCGTGCTCCGCGGGAACACCACCGCGGCCGGAGACGGTGCGAATACACGCGTCCAGTCCCTGCCGTAGTGTTGCAATGAATCCTGGTCCACACGTATATCGGACGGATCGATAACCGTGCCCAATCCTTTTACCAACGCCTTGCCAGCTGCCATATCAATGTTCTTCCCGAATAATTTATTGCGTCATCCACCGAGCGAAATATGGTACCATAGCACGCCTTCCGGACAGCCAACATTTCTAATCAAATCAACCGTCACAGGAAAGAGCAGCCCCTATGCCAGCCCGTAATTTTTCCTTCGATAAAGCCAGGATCAAGGTCGTCTTGCTCGAGGGCATCCACCAAAGCGCGGTAGCGACCTTTAACGGCGCCGGCTACCAGCAGGTAGAACGGGTATCCAAGGCACTCACCGGAAATGCCCTGCTCGAAAAGATCGCCACTGCGCATTTTCTGGGCATCCGGTCACGCACCCAACTTACGGCAAAAGTGCTGGACGCCGCACCCAAACTGTCCGCGATTGGCTGTTTTTGCATCGGCACCAACCAGGTTGACCTGGAGGCCGCCACCCGCAAGGGAATTGCGGTATTCAACGCACCCTACTCCAATACCCGCAGCGTTGCGGAACTGGTATTGGCCGAGGCCATCCTGCTGATGCGCGGGATTCCGGCAAAAAATGCCAGTAGTCACCGCGGTGGCTGGCTCAAGAGCGCCAGCGATTCCTACGAGATTCGCGGCAAGACGCTGGGTATCGTTGGCTATGGCAGCATCGGTTCGCAATTGAGCGTGCTGGCGGAGTCACTCGGCATGCGGGTCATCTTTTATGACACGGTCACCAAGCTGCCGCTTGGCAACGCCGAACAGGTTCGCGGCCTCGACGAACTGCTAGGCAAGGCTGACGTGGTCACCCTCCACGTTCCAGAAACCGCGGCGACCCGAAATATGATCGGCGCAGCGCAACTGGCCAGACTCAAACCCAACAGCGTACTAATCAACGCCGCCCGCGGCAGCGTTGTGGACATAGACGCCCTGGTATGCGCACTGCGTGGGAAGCGACTTTTGGGTGCGGCAATCGATGTGTTTCCCGTCGAACCACAGGCCAATGACGAGGAGTTTGCATCACCCCTGCGTGAATTTGACAATGTAATACTGACGCCCCATGTGGGCGGTAGCACTGTTGAGGCTCAGGCCAATATCGGCGAAGAAGTTGCGACCAAGCTGGTCAAGTACAGCGACAATGGCACGACGATATCCAGTGTCAACTTCCCGGAGGTGGCGCTGCCGGCACACCCCGGCCAGCATCGCCTGCTGCACATTCATCAGAATATACCCGGCATCCTCTCGCAAATAAACCAGGTTTTTTCCGACAACAATATCAACATCAGCGGCCAGTACCTGCAAACCAACAAGGATATTGGCTACGTCGTGATCGACATCGATGCGCAATACAGCACAATTGCTCTGCAAAAGCTGCGCACGATCGAGGGCACCATCCGCAGCCGCGTGCTGTTTTGAACAACAAGCGATGCGCTACTCAGCAAACTAAAAATAGATTATGATTAACGCCTCGCGCGAAACATAAATAACACCAGAAAAATCAAAACTACCTGCCAGCGCAGTGTCCGGGAGACCCGCCATGAAAGCATCCGATCTGTTTGTAAAATGCCTGGAATCCGAGGGAGTCGAATATATCTTCGGCGTCCCCGGGGAAGAGAACGCCGACTTCATGCTTTCCCTGGAGGAGTCCGAAAAAATCAGGTTTATCCTGACCCGGCACGAGCAGGGCGCGGCGTTCATGGCCGAGATTTACGGCCGCCTGACCGGCATGGCCGCAGGTTGCCTGGGTACACTCGGGCCGGGAGCAACCAACCTGATTACCGGGGTGGCCGACTCGAACATGGATCGCGCACCGATGCTGGTGCTGACCGGGCAGGGCGCCAGCACGCGACTGCACAAGGAGTCCCACCAGGTGATGGACGTGGTCGAAATGTTTACGCCGGTTACCAAGTGGGCCCACTCCATCATTCACGAGGACACCATTCCGGAAACCATCCGCAAGGCGGTACGCGTGGCGTGCCTCGAAAAACCCGGCGCGGTGCACCTGGAGTTACCGGAAGACATCGCGGAACGACAAACATCGCAACAGCCCATGGACCGTCGCCGGGTGCGCCGGCCGGTGCCGGCCGACAAGATCGTCGATATCGCCTTCGAGCGGCTCAAACAGGCCCGGCGCCCGG
>CAMYKE010000168.1 GCA_947258895.1 uncultured Pseudomonadales bacterium
CCGACGCATTTTCTGGCGTTTGGTTTTGGTAGCGGTGCCGTGCCCTTTGCCCCTGGCACCTTCGGCACCCTCGCGGCGATCCCGATCTATCTGCTGGTGCAGGACCTCACCTGGTACAGCTATTTGCTGGTGCTGGCTGTCGGATTTGCCTGGGGAGTATCCCTGTGCGGGCGTACGGCGGCCGATATCGGTGTTCATGATCACTCCGGGATTGTCTGGGACGAGTTTATTGGCTACCTGCTGACCATGTTTATGGCGCCCAAAGGTTGGCTGTGGATAGCGGTGGGGTTCGTGTTGTTTCGCGTGTTTGATATTCTTAAACCCTGGCCCATTAGTCGCCTCGATAAAGAGGTGCATGGTGGCCTGGGGATCATGCTCGACGACATCCTGGCCGGTATCTATGCCTGTGCGGGATTGCATTTGCTGGTGTGGCTTGTACACCGCTTTGCCCTGGTGTAATGAGGAGCGCGCTATGAACAGATCGTTGCGTTGCCCGTCATTGCTGGTTGGCTTGCTGCTGATGTCATTGGCAATGCCAGTGGTCGCCGCGTCCCCGGCACCAGGGGAAGTCCGCGTTGTTGGCCTGATCAAGGGCGGTGCGGTGATCACGGTGCGGGGCAAACAACATCTGCTGAAGGAGGGGCAGCGCTCACCGGAGGGCGTTCGCCTGGTTGCATCGTCCGCCCGAGCCGCGACCCTTGAAGTCGATGGCAAGGAATACCAGTTTGCGCTCAGTCGTGCGCTTGGCGCTTACCACAAGCCACGCCAGACCTCGACCATAATTGCGATAAACCCTGCAGGCCAGTACCTTTTGGGGGGCAGTATTAATGGTCAGCCGGTCGAATTCCTGGTCGATACCGGTGCCACTGCTGTCGCCATGAATACCCGCAGTGCACGCCGTCTGGGAATTAACTTCGCTGCCGGTAAGCCGGGCTTGGTCAGCACCGCCGGCGGCATGGTGAAGTCCTATGCGGTCATGCTCGACCGGGTAAAAGCTGGCGATATTGAAGTCAGGCATGTGCGGGCCGCTGTCCTCGAGGGGGTCTACCCGACCCACGTGCTGCTGGGAATGAGCTTCCTGGGCAAGGTGAAAATTGTCGAGAGCGCCGGGGTGATGGAGCTCAGCAAGAAGCATTGACTACCCCGGCCGCACTAGCGGCGCCGGAATTCGCTTTTGGGTGTCTACTGCTGTTAAAATCAGCGCCCGTTCCTGCCAAGCTGATAGCGTCAGCGTGGCAATAACCAGAGGTCCCAGTGTCCATAGTTTATATAGCATCCGCAAAACTGCCCACGCAGTGGGCAGCTTTTGATATCCACGGTTTTGAAGATTCGGTTTCCGGCAAGGAACATATCGCATTGACGCTGGGTGATGTCGGTGATGCGAAACCGGTACTGACCCGGGTACATTCGGAATGCCTGACGGGCGATGCGCTGTTCAGTTTGCGTTGCGACTGTGGGCACCAGTTGCATGCGTCGATGCAGCGGATTGCGACAGAGGGTCGCGGCGTTGTTCTCTACCTGCGCCAGGAAGGGCGGGGCATTGGGTTGTCGAATAAAATCAAGGCGTACCTGCTGCAGGACAAAGGTGCCGATACTGTGGAAGCCAACGAGCAACTGGGCTTCGGCGCTGATATGCGCGATTACAGCATGTGCAGTGACATGCTGCGGCACCTCGGCGTTAGCCGGTTACGCCTGATGACCAATAATCCGGTTAAAGTTGACGCCCTTAAGGGCTTCGGTCTCGAAGTCGTCGAGCGAATCCCGTTGCACACGGGTGAAAACCCCCACAATGTGCACTACTTGCAGACCAAGGCTGGCAAGCTCGGGCATTTGATGGAGCAGCCCGACTCCTGAAACAGGAGCCGGACCCGGGTCAGGATTCCTCGGCGGACGTCATTGGTTGCCTCGCCTGGACGCGAGCGGGCATGCGGGCCAGCCGCTGTTTGATCGACCGCTCGATACTGCTGCTGTCCAGTCCCGCCACATATAGCTGTTCTTCAGGTTTGCCGTGTTCTATAAACACATCGGGCAAGCCTAAATTCAGCACCTGTGTTGCGTGACCGGCGGCCAGTAGTGCCTCGTTTACGGCGGACCCGGCACCTCCCATCACGCAGTTTTCCTCGATGGTAACCAGAAGATCGTGCTGATCCGCCATCGCCAGGACCAGTTCTTCATCGAGCGGCTTGACGAAACGCATATTCGCCATGGAGGCACCGATAGCGGTGGCGACTTCAAGGGCGGGTGTAACCATCGAGCCGAATGCAAGAATCGCGACACGCTTGCCGCGAAGCAACAGTTCCGCCTTGCCGATCGGGAGGGCTGTCATGCGGGGCTGGAGCGCGACGCCCGGGCCTTTCCCGCGTGGATAGCGGACCGCAGCCGGGCCATTGTGAAGGAAACCGGTATATAGCATCTGCCGGGTTTCGTCCTCGTTTGCGGGCGCCATGACCACCATGTTCGGAATGCAACGCAGATAGGTGAGGTCAAAGCTGCCGGCATGGGTGGGACCATCCTGTCCAACCAGCCCGGCGCGATCGATCGCAAACAGGATATCCAGTTCCTGTAACGCGACATCGTGAATCACCTGGTCGTAGGCGCGCTGCAAAAAGGTGGAATAGATTGCCACTACCGGCTTCGCTCCCTCACAGGCAAACCCTGCGGCGAGGGTAACCGAATGCTGCTCGGCAATTGCGACGTCGTGATAGCGCTCCGGAAAGCGCTCGGCAAAACTGATCAGGTCGGATCCTTCCGCCATCGCGGGGGTGATCCCGACCAGGCGCTCATCCTGTTCGGCCATGTCGCACAACCACTGGCCAAATACGTTTGAATATTTTGGTTGAACGGGTTGGGGCGAGGCCAGCGCCACTGATGGCTTGGGTTCAAGCTTGTTGATTGCATGGTAGCCCACCGGATCTTCCTCGGCCGGACTGAAGCCTTTGCCTTTGCACGTCACGATATGCAGCAGTTGCGGTCCGGGCAGTTGCATCATATTGCCGATGGTGGCGAGCAGTGCCTCGATGTCATGGCCATCGATCGGTCCGATATAATTGAAACCCAACTCCTCGAACAGGGTGCCTGGCACCACCATTCCTTTCATGTGTTCTTCCGTCCTGCGCGCCAGATCGACCGCGCCGGGCAGGTTTTCCAGGACTTTTTTGCCGCCCTGGCGCACGTTCTGGTAAAGCTTGCTGGAAAGGATCCTGGCCAGATAAGTAGATAACCCGCCCACGTTATGGGAGATGGACATGTCGTTATCATTGAGAATCACCAGCATATTCGCGCGGGTGTGGGCTGCGTGATTGAGCGCTTCGAAGGCCATGCCGGCGGTGAGCGCGCCATCGCCGATAACGGCCACGACCTTGCGCGGCCTGGCTTGCTGTCTGGCAGCCAACGCCATGCCCAAAGCGGCGCTGATAGAGGTACTGGAATGACCTACGCCGAAAGCATCGAATTCACTTTCAGCCCGATTCGGGAATGCCGCCAGCCCATCTTTCTGGCGCATACTGGTCATCTGGTCACGACGACCGGTGAGGATTTTATGGGGGTATGCCTGATGCCCCACGTCCCATACCACCCGGTCTTCCGGGGTATTGTAGAGGAAGTGCAGGGCCACGGTTAACTCGACCACGCCCAGTCCCGCGCCAAAGTGCCCGCCGGATTGGCCTACGCAGTAGAGGAGGAACTCCCTGAGCTCCTCTGCCAGCCGGGGTAACTGGTCCTCGTCCAGTTTACGCAAGTCCTGCGGCACGTTGATGGTATCAAGTAACGGGGTAGCCGGCCTGGCCAGAGGGATATCGTGTATCATCAATTGTCTAGTTTAATAGCAGGCGATCGAGCGCCCAATTATACACAACGACACCACCAATGACTGCTAATTATTGCGTTCCACAATATAGCTGGACAAGTCTCGCAATACATCGGCTTCGGGGCCGAAGGGCTGCAGTGCCTCGATGGCATGATAGTGTTGCGTCAGTGCCAGGTCGCGGGCGGCTTCGAGGCTCAGGATAGAGGTATAGGTGGCTTTATTGAGGGCGAGGTCGGATCCCTGTGGCTTGCCGAGGGTCTGGGTATCACCCTCGACGTCGAGTATATCGTCCTTGATCTGGAACGCCAGCCCGACCGCGGCTGCATACGCCTCCAATGCTTGCATTTTCCGGTCGCTGACGTGATCACTGGCCAGTGCACCGAGCATGACGCTGGCACTGATCAGGGCGCCGGTCTTCAGTCTGTGCATGCGTTCCAGTTCCTGCAGCGACAGGGTCTTGCCGGTACTGGTAAGGTCTACGGCCTGTCCGGCAGCCATCCCTGCCGCGCCGCTCGCGCGGGCCAGGCTCCTTACCATGGCCAACCGGTTGCTCACCGGCACTGGCGACTCGTTGTCGGCAATCAGGATCTCGAAGGCCATCGCCTGCATCGCGTCGCCCGCCAGGATGGCGGTGGCTTCATCAAAGGCGATATGGCAGGTGGGCTTGCCGCGGCGCAGGTTATCGTCATCCATAGCGGGCAGGTCATCATGGATTAGCGAATAAGCGTGAATGAGTTCGACCGCGCAGGCCGCATTATCGCATCGCGCCAGCGGGCAATTGAGGGTTTCGGCGGTGGCGTACAGCAATACCGGGCGCACCCGTTTGCCACCATTGAATACACCGTAGCGGATCGCCTCGCAGAGACGTGCCGCCGGAGAGGAGCTCGCTACGGGCAGCCGTTGCTCAAGAGCCGTATCGACGCGCAGTTGGCACTG
>CAMYKE010000169.1 GCA_947258895.1 uncultured Pseudomonadales bacterium
TGTACGGAAGCCCCGCGATGACCATGCCCTGGTGCAGCAGTGGCAGCATCATGCTGATGAGGGTGGTCTCCTGGCCGCCGTGCATGCTGGAGGAGGAGGTAAACACACAGGCCGGTTTGTTTACCAAAGACCCGCTCATCCAGATGGCACTGGTGCTGTCGATAAAGTATTTCAGCGGCGCAGCCATATTGCCGAAGCGGGTTGGACTGCCCAGGGCCAGTCCGTAACAATTGCGCAGGTCCTCTTCGCTGCAATACAGCGCGCCCTCCGCGGGTATACTATCCGCTACCGCCTCGCAAACCGTCGAAACCGGAGGCACGGTGCGCAATCGCGCCTCGATCTCGCCGGCCTCGTTAACGCCCCTGGCAATACGTTGTGCCATCTCGGCGGTCGCGCCGTAGCGGCTGTAATAGAGTACCAGGATGTAGGGCAGGTTGGCGTTCATCAGAGGATTTCCAGTACCCGTTCCGGGGGTCGGCCGAGGGCAGCCTTGCCGTTGCTGACCACAATCGGTCGCTCGATCAGTTTGGGATGCTGCACCATCGCCGCGATCAATTGCTCATCATCCAGTGCGGGATCTTTCAGGTGGTTGGTCTTGTATGCGTCCTCGCCTTTGCGCAGCAGGTCCCGCGCGGACATACCCAGCATCGCCAGTAATTCCCTGAGTTCCGCAGCGTNNGTTCAAGGTAGAGAATTACCTCGGGCTCTATGCCCCGAGCAGTGAGTAATTGCAGGGTTTGCCGGGATTTGGAACAGCGTGGATTATGATAGATACGAACGACTGACATACTTTCTCCTGATGGCACAAGCCTGCGCCGGGGCAGCGGTTGCCAAGGTGTTGAACCTGCCAAGGCCGGTCTTGTAGAATGATTGTCTTCTTCGACCGGAATTCTAATCATTTTTCTATATGTTTGCGAAATTTAAACAGTTTGTTATAGCGATCTCTGTGCTGGTGCTGGTCGCATGCGGTAGCGGCAAGGTGGATTTCATCGACGACCGGGGCCGCGGCATCAGTTGGCAGGATTACCATGGCGAATGGTTGGTCATTAATTATTGGGCGGAATGGTGCGCTCCCTGCCGCGAGGAAATTCCCGAGCTCAATGCGTTGCACAGTGAAAACAATAAGATCCGCGTGCTTGGGGTCAATTACGATGCGCCCCCGATTGACGATCTTAAACGCCAGATCAAGGATTTTGCGGTAAACTTTCCGGTTATTCAGGCGGATCCTGAGCAACAGCTCGCGTATCTCGCACCGGAAGCGTTGCCCACCACCTACCTGTTCAATCCGCAGGGCGAATTGGTGCATAAACTCATCGGGCCACAGACCGGCGCCAGCATCAAAGCCGCAATTAGCGGGCAGTAGCGATCCCGCGCAAAGGAGACCGGATGGCGCAAATTTGCACGCATGCTTTCGTTGCCGGTCGGGTCCAGGGGGTCTGGTACCGCAATTCCACGCGCAATGCTGCGCTTGCCGAGGGTGTAGCCGGTTGGGCCAGGAACCTTTCGGACGGTCGCGTGGAAGTGCTGCTGTGTGGTGAAGAAGCGGCGGTGCGCCGTGTCGTGGACTGGCTTCACGAAGGCCCCAGGGGCGCCAGTGTCACCAGTGTGGAGGTTGAGCAGCTGCCCTTCGAGGCGCTGGCAGGATTCGATATTTTCTAGTACAGGTTGCTTTCGCCCGGAGAGCGACGCAAGGATGGATTGGGTATGGAATTCAGAAATGCAGCGTTCGAGGGTGGCGGCGATTGGGGACCTGCGTGCGGAGGCGGGCTTACCGGGCTCGTCGAACAAAAGACCATTGCAGTAGTCGAGGTATTTCTATGAGCGAGGCAAATTATGATGAGCTGGTGGAGACCTTACAGGCCGAACGGGAGACTGATGCCCAACCGCCGGTGCAGGAATGGAATCCACCGCTGTCGGGGGATATCGATATTCGTATCGGGCGGGAGGGTCACTGGTTTCATAATGGAGATGAAATTGGTCGGGAAAACCTGGTGAGCCTGTTTTCATCCGTCATAAAACGCGAGGCGGACGAGTATTTCCTGGTCACGCCGGCTGAAAAATGGCGGATCCAGGTTGAGGATTTGCCCTTCTATATCACCGAATTGGAAGTCATCGAGAAGGATGGCGAGCAGGCCCTGGTATTTACCAGCTCAACCGGCGTCACGGTGATTGCGGACCGGGATCATCCGGTGAGCATTGAACAGGCTGCCGATGGCGAGCAGATCCTGCCGGCGGTGCTGGTACGCGATGGCATGTACGGGCGCATCAGCCGCCCGGTATATTACGAATTGGCGGTGCTGGCACAGCCTCCGGAGGCCGAGACGGGGACCTACGATATAGTTAGCTTGGGAGCTCGCTTCCCGCTCGGTTAGCAGTTGGTCTTTCAACATTTGGCCAGGCGGCTGACTACGATACGCAACTCATAGCGCCGGGCCGGGATTGGTGTTAGCATAATTTGAGCCCCGTTGCCGAGTACGGTCGTACAGGCGTCAGCTTGCAGCCTGCCAGTTGGTGATACGGGGGACAAGGAGGAGTTGATATTGAAGGATACAAACCCCGTCGGCGGCGCTCTGTCGTCAACTGGTGTGCGCGTCTCGTGCGCCGAGTGTACCGTCAGCCGGCTGTGCTTCCCCTTCGTGCTAAATAGCGCTGATGCCATTCAACTGAACCGGCTTGCCACCCAGTTACCAACGCTGCAGCAAGGCGAGTTATTATGTCGTGCCGGAGATCCCTCGTCTGCGATTTATGTCGTTCGCAGTGGCAGTATTAAATCCTTTTGTATCTCGGAGGATGGCGAAGAGCAGGTCATGGCGTTTTATTTCCCCGGCGAGGTTGTGGGCCTGGATAGTGTAAACCAGGCGCAAAATGAAAACTTCGCGGTCGCCTTGGAAACCACATCGGTGTGTAACCTGCCATTTCATGGGCTGGAAATCCTGGCCAGGAAAATACCCGCATTGCAGGATCAATTGTTCAGGATGATGAGCCAGGAATTGCTCCAGGAGCAGGAACTGATCATGCTGTTAAACAAAAAGAATACCGAGGCCCGCGTGACCGCGTTCCTGCTTAATCTATCGGCACGGTTTAGTCGGCGCAGATTGTCGCCGCTGGTTTTCAGACTGCCAATGCCACGGGCGGATATCGCGAATTACCTCGGCATGGCCAGCGAGACCGTCAGCCGAATCATGTCCCGGTTGCGCGTCAACAAAATCATTGAATTCCAGCGCGATGAGCTGCATATCCTCGATTTCGAAGCACTGAATTCAATTGCCGGGACCAACTGCAAGCTGGTTCCGGTAGCGAAAAATGCCTAGCCCGGGGCTGGCGGCAGTCGTGCTGAAATTATAATGCGCCGGTATTCGCGGGCCGAGTCGATTTCAGCAATGGCGGGGTCGGCAGTGCCCCTGATTTCGTGCGGAAACCTCCGAATGGCTCGTGACACCTGCTGCCAGTCCTCGTCAGTCAGGCAATCCCTGGCAAGCGGCAGGCGGATTGTTTCCTCGATTTCAATGTGATTGTAGAGGATGGTAGCAAGCGAAGAGAACGCACTGTAGCGCTCCTTCGTAGCAACCTCCGGAGCCTCGAGGGGCAAGTCCGTGGCCTTTTTAAGGAGCGCTTCGATAATCCGGTATTCCTTATTGATCCTGTCGTGGCATCCTGGATCGGGATTGCGGATATCCTGAACCGCTCGGTGTATCGTTGTCTCCTTGCGGCAATGCGGCCCGCTAAATTGGCGGCCGAGATATCCCAGAATGTTGCGAATGTTTTTCCTGCAGCGAACGGAAGGTTCGTACCGCAGCCGGTCGAGATTTAACTGCAGTAACACCAGGAGTCGTTTGAGTTGTCTGTGTTCTCGCCCCAGTGAATGCAAGATCAGTTGATCAACGTTGCTGCTCATTTCAGGCCCGCTGTAAAGATGCCCCGGTTTCCGAGGGGACGCTACAAGGTGCTTCCGCGGATGGTGCCGGACTACCGAATTCCGCCTTTACACTAGCGGATATTCCAGCGCAGCATATTGACCCTGGTCAGCCCGGCTATTTTTGTACTGTCGGTCTCATTCGATAGTGCTCCGGAAGACAACAACTCAGTCCGGGCTGCTCCCCGGGTGCCCGATCAATTGCGGGCGACCACTTGTCAGTGTTTCTTTGATAGCCAGGGTAGCCATGCGCGAGCCGGTTTCGATACAGCGGTTGTTAGTCTGGATTACCATCCTGGGTATTCTCGGACTGGTTATCTACTTTGGTGCGTTACGTGTCGCGCTCGAAAAGCTGGGCATTTCACCTCTTCTGGCCTGGCTGTTCATAATTTGTTCAGTCATCGGCAGTAGCATTAACCTCCCCCTGTTGCGGCTCTCGGCGCGGGGATCGGAATCGGGTTCGCGACGCCAATATTTTATCCTGAACCGGGCAGGCCAGCTGCGCCATTCGCTCATCATTGCGATCAATCTTGGCGGAGGCCTTTTGCCAATGCTTTTTTCAACCTACCTGGTCATCCAGCAGCCGTTGCCGATCTTGCAGAGCCTCCTGGCGATTTCCCTGGTTGCCGGAATCAGTTACCTGTTCAGTTTTACGATTCCCGGAATCGGCATCGGGATGCCAATTTTTGTTGCACCGATCAGCGCGGCGGTTATCGCATTGACGCTAAATCCCGCCCATGCCCCGGCCCTGTCCTATGTGGCCGGGACACTCGGGGTGCTGGTGGGCGCCGACCTGTTGCGGCTCAATGAAATAAGGCGCATGCCCACCAATTTTGCTTCGATTGGCGGCGCCGGTACCTTTGACGGCGTATTCCTGAGCGGGGTTATAGCGGTTCTGTTGACCTGAGCGGCGGCGATCGGGAAAGCCGGGTCTTCCCGTGTCGAGGGGGGTACAACTGCTGTTCAACTCCTGGCGGATCTCGATTTGCCCGAACCCAAGTACAATCCCGTTCCCGCTAATGGCGTGTTGGCTTACCCCCGCCGCCGCCAATTTGATCGGTATCAAGCGAGAGAGCCACGGGGCACCTAAAATGATAAACAAATCCGTGGTCTGGCAACGCGGGGCAATGACGCGCAAAGACGCAGTTGAAGCACGCCGGGAAGCTGGCAAGGAAACAGGATATGGTAATAAGGCGGATCAGGGGCAACGATCGTCGCTGGCCGCGTTACCGGGCCGGATAGCATGGCAGAGCATTCGAAAACAACGGCTGGACCTGACCTATCGGTCAGCATTGGTAAAAAATGCGAGTTTCTCTCGGACCCTGCTATTTACCCGGACGATACTGCGCAGGTGGAACGTATTGAAACGCATTTGTCCTGGGTATTCCTGACCCGCAAATACGTGTACAAACTCAAAAAGCCGGCCTGGTACCCGTTTCTCAACCTCGGCACCATCGATGCCCGCCATCGCGACTGCGATGCGGAATTGCGCCTGAATCGTCGACTC
>CAMYKE010000170.1:0-4721 GCA_947258895.1 uncultured Pseudomonadales bacterium
TAGGCTCCGGAATGAATATACGCCTTGGCTTTCAATCCAAGCGTTGCCAGGTTATTGGCATCGATCTCCAGAATCTCGTCCAGGACAGCGATGGCTTCGTCGTGGGCCTTTTCGGAAACCAGCACCTCGGCGAGCTTGTAACGATGCGCGACATCCCTGGGATGGTTATCAATTACCGAACGCAGGTTGAACTTGGCATCGGCCAGCTCACCGCGCGCGATCTGCACCCGCGCGATCAGCGAGAGCGCCTGGTCGCTGTTCGGGTTTTCCGTCTGGAAGCGGCGCGTTTCACTCAACGCCCGATCGAGATTTTTGTTGCGCATATAGTAGTCTACGATATATACCACCGGCGTAATCACGCTAGGATTACTCTCCCTGGCCTTTTCCAACCATTCGATATAGCTTTCTGTATCCCCCTCATTGAGCGCGAGTTGTGCCATTGCGAGATGCGCCTGCAAATGCCCTGGCTTGTGTTTCAGGGCCTGTCGATAGAACTCCCTCGCTGCACCAGGATTGCCCGCAGCCACCTGCTGTTTCGCGAGGGACATTAGCGCAGGGGTATAAGCAGGCTCTATTTCCAACGCCTTTTCATAGGCGGCCGTCGCCTGCTCCGCCTTCCCCTCGCTCTCGAGAACCGCGCCGCGTAAATTATAAAAAATGCCACTGTCCGGATACTTTTCCAGCGCATTTGTCAGCGCTTTTTCGGCGCTCGCAAAGTCCTGTTTCTTGAGGTAAGACAGGACCAGCATGACATTGCCGACCTTCGAACTGTCATCCCGCGCCTCGGCAGCCTGCAGCTGGCTGATGGCGCTATCGATATCGCCACCGGCCAGTTCGGCCAACGCAATTTGCGCACGCGCACCACTCAAATCGGGTGCAAGTTTGATCGCCCGATTCAGGGTATCGGTGCCCTTCTCGTAATTTCCGGTTTGCAGGTAGGCCTTGCCGAGCACATTCAGGATCTGGGCGTCCTGATGATCATAATTCTGGTCCAGCGACTCCAGTAGCTCGATAGCCCGGGCGGGTTCCCTCAAGCTCAGATAGGTGGCACCCAGCACACGAGCTCCGACCAAATGCGATGGTTGCGCGGAGACAAATTTCTCGAGATAAAATTGCGCCTGCTGGAAGTTTCCTTGCGCATAGTGCGCGCTTCCCGCAATAAAAAAACTCGGTAGATGCTGCGGTGCTATCCTGAGCACCAATTCGCTGGAGGCCTGGGCGCCTGCGTAATCCGCCGCCTGCAATTGCAGGCGCGCAATAATAAAATGCGCCTGGGGAATATTGGCATTGATTTTGAGTACCCTATCGGCATCCTGCCGTGCAAGGTCAAGCTCGCCCATGCGAATATAAACCTCGGCACGGGCAATATAGCTCAGGATATGGTCGTTGCGCCGCGCAATAATCTCGCTGAGAGTTTCCACAGCGCCCGCATAGTTCTCAAGGACCGCCTGCACCTGGCCCTTGCTGAACAGCGCGTCCAGATCATCGGGAGAGCGTTCCAGCACGGCGTTCAGTTGTGCCAGGGCTGATTCCATTTCGCCTTCCAGCATAGCGATACGCGCCAAACCGGTTCCCGCGCGGGCATTATCGGCTGTCGCCACCGCCTTGTTGAACATATCCCGGGCGTCGGCTAGCTGCTGCGTGCCCAAATAAGCCTCACCTTGCAGGGCATAGGCCTCCGCCCTGTCCTCCCCGTTACTAAAATCCTCCGGTATTAGATCCGCTATCACCACTTCGGCTTTACCCTGCATCAGGCGAGCGCGCGCCAGCGACAGGCGCGTCGCGTCATTAGCTAATCCCAGCTCTGCCGCTTTCAATAGTTCCTTTTCTGCCGCGGCGGCGTTGCCCAGCTCGAGATAAACCTCGCCTAACAATGCCCGGGCCGCAGCGTTACCAGACTCGTCCTGCAGCAGGTTCTTGAGCTCAATCACCGCGCTTTTGTATTCACGGCTTTCATAGTAGGCCCGCGCCTTGTCATAGGAATCGGCAAATCCCGGCATTGCGCCGAGCGCAAGGCACAGACCCAAACCCAAGCCCGGTAATAACGACGGACTGCTAAAGAATCCCTTTTGGTTTCGAGCTCGGGGCATAATCTACTCCTTTTGATGAGAAAACCGGCTGCGCAAGCCCACTTCCGGCGCGCAAAGCCTGTGTTTGCGTCGCACCGAATATCGCTTTATTGTAGTGGAAGATCAAGCAATTTGCTGATCCTCGTTGCAACGGAAAGAGCATAGTATGAACTGGCACCATGAATTCCCGATAGCCGAGCCCGTTGTCTACCTGAATCATGCCGCGATGGGAGTTTGGCCCAGGCGCACCGCCGCCGCGGTCGCGGACTTTGCAAAAGAGAATATTCAGCGCGGTGCACAACACTATGCGCGCTGGCTGGAAACGGAAAACCGGTTACGCAAGCGCCTGCAGCGCCTCGTCAACGCACCGAGCGTCACCGATATCGGGCTGCTCAAGAGTACCTCGGAAGCCCTGTCGGTGGTAGCCTACGGACTGGACTGGCGCGCCGGCGATAACGTGGTGATCACCGACCATGAGTTTCCTTCCAACCGGATTGTCTGGGAGTCCCTGCAGTCACGAGGCGTCGAGGTCAAGGTAGCACAACTGGCCGCGGGCGAGTCGCCGGAGGCGGCCATCCTCGACGCGCTGGATTCGCGCACGCGGCTGGTGTCCGTCAGCTCGGTTCAATATGCCTCGGGGCTGCGCCTGGATTGCGAGCTGCTGGGCAGCGAGTTGAAGTCAAAGGACGTGCTGTTTTGTATTGATGCCATCCAGAGCATTGGCGCCGAGGAATTCGACGCGCAGGCCTGCCACGCCGACTTCGTCGCCGCCGACGGACACAAATGGATGCTCAGTGCCGAAGGACTGGCACTCTTCTACAGCACCCCAGAAGCACGCAACCGCCTTTCCCTGAGCCAGTATGGCTGGCACATGGTCCAGCATCGGGGTGATTATGATCGCAAGGAATGGACACCCGCCGACAGCGCGCAACGCTTCGAATGCGGCAGCCCGAACATGCTCGGCATCCATGCGCTGAACGCCAGCTTGTCTCTGCTTGAAGAAATTGGCATCCGGA
Organism: uncultured Pseudomonadales bacterium; assembly: GCA_947258895.1. Next base: position 3,086 of record CAMYKE010000170.1, read on the forward strand.
CTGTCGCAGAGACCTTGCAACAGGTCACTCAATTCCTGATCGACGAACTACGCCAACGCAACCAGCTAACGATCCTGAGCCCCACCGACCCCGAGCGCCGGGCCGGCATCGTCACCTTCAGGCATGCACACCTGGACTCGAAAGAGCTCCACCAGCGGCTCGTCGACAACCAGGTGATTTGTGCCTACCGCGGCGGCGGAGTGCGCTTCTCCCCCCATTTCTACACGCCACAGCACGCTATTCTCCGGGCACTGGAGCACCTCGATTAGGCCCGCATACCCGGCTGGTCCTAAAAGTGACCGATAACCAATAAAAACGGTCAAATGTTTATCGACATTGATAGAAGCGATCCATGGGCCTGTTAACTAGTCTGATATCCCGACCAATTGTCGCCTGGCTAAATAAAGAGCGACCACCGCCGGAAGTACCGCTAAGCGACTTCGAGCGGATTCGCTACGAGATCAAACCCTGCGATGTCCTGCTGGTAGAGGGGCGCACCCGCGTCAGCAATGCCATTCGCGCAATCACGCAAAGTCCCTGGTCACATGCGGCGCTGTACATCGGTCGCTTGCATGATATCGAGGACCCCAAGTTTCGCGCCCGGGCCGCAGACTTTATGGACGGTGACCCGGAAGTACAACTGGTGATCGAAAGCCTGCTGGGCCAGGGTACGGTGCTGCGCTCTTTGAACACCTACGCTTCCGATCATGTCCGGATCTGTCGCCCCAAGGGCCTCGCGTACAAGGATAGCCAGCAGGCGATCAATTTTGCTATCAGCCGCATCGGCCTGCATTACGATGTGCGCCAGGTACTCGATCTCGCGCGATTTATCTTTCCCTGGGCATTATGGCCACGGCGCTGGCGATCCAGCCTGTTTGCCCACAATGCCGGGCGTCCCACCCGTACGGTCTGCTCGACCATGATTGCCGAGGCGTTCGCCTATATCCAGTTTCCGGTATTGCCGTTGGTAAGGCAGGTGAATGAAAACGAGGTCCAGCTGTTCCGTCGTAATCCCAAGTTGTGCACGCCCAAGGATTTCGATTACTCACCGTACTTCGAGATCATTAAATACCCCTTCATCGATTGCTGTGATTATGGCACCTACCGGCTGCTGCCCTGGCATGGGTCGGGCGCATTGATCGGGGAAGAAGCGCGCCTGTATGCATCGCCGCAACTGCATCTGGCGCCCTATATCTCAGGCATCCCGGGTACGACCGAAACCGGCAGCGGGCAGGAAGAATTGCGACGCACGCAGGATCCGCTCATTGAAGAGATCGCCAATGCCGCGCTGGAAATGACGCTGGCAACCAACGATGATGCGCCGGTCGAGGAACTGGAGGTAGAGGCCGACGCTGACGAGGCGGAAAAAGGAATCGCCAGCTAGCCGCCATATCTCACCGATTCGGCGATCCACTGCTCAGAAACCTTGTCATTACAGTGTGAATTGCCGATACAGCTTCAACCAATGGGATATATATCTATCGCACGCTTTTGTAGAAAATCCGGGATTTACAGTGTGTCAGACTCGCTTTGCCTTGCTCTGGCGGCCGCTCGGCACGCATCTCCTCACACTTTTCACTACGAGAGCCGCTTACGCATAGCTACAGCTATGCATTGCGCGCCTTTCGTGCAATCT
>CAMYKE010000170.1:4778-9035 GCA_947258895.1 uncultured Pseudomonadales bacterium
AAGTAATTCTCTGCAGTTGCCTCCGCCAACGCGGCCACGCTCACACCCTTCAATTGCGCAACGCACTCGGCGACATGGGGCAGGAATTTCGGCTCGTTGGGCTTGCCACGATGGGGAATCGGCGCGAGATAGGGCGAATCCGTTTCAATCAACAACCGCTGCAGCGGCACCTTCTTTACCACCTCACGCAGTGACGCGGCATTCTTGAAGGTTACAATCCCTGAAATGGATATATAAAAATTCATCTCCATCGCGCGCCGGGCCATTTCCCAGGTATCGGTAAAGCAATGCATGACACCTGCGTGCCGCTGATCCACTTCCCGCGCCAGCAATTCAAGGGTGTCTTCCCTGGCTTCCCGGGAGTGGATGATCACCGGCTTGCCGCATTCCCGCGCGGCCTGCAGGTGGGCAACAAAATTGGCGCGCTGCAAATCGCGATCGGTGCCGTAATGATAGTCCAGGCCGGTTTCACCAATCGCCACCACTTTGGGGTGGCGCGCGTGCTCGACCAGCTCCGCAACGGAAACCGGGTCGGTTACCTTCTCCAGGGGATGAACGCCGACTGACGCATGCACACCGCTATGTTGCACAGCAATATCCAGCACCGCATCGAGGGACTTAAGGTCAATGGCAACACAGAGCATATGCTGCACACCTGCCTCCCTGGCCGCAGCGATCGCATTAGCGACCTGCCCCTCGTAGGCGCTCAGGTCGAGACGATCAAGGTGACAATGGGAATCGACGAACATAGCTGGAGAACCCGGGGTGACGAAGTGTTCCTGAAATAGTTACGGCGCCAGTAAATTTGGGCCGGGGTACTACGGATTACAGAGTGTAGGTGGGACGATCGGATTCCAGCGCACCGGCCAGGTAGGTTTCGATTTTGTGGCGCACGGTGTCGTCTTCATTGTTAAACTGCACGCCAATACCTGCGGCCCGGCTACCCTGGGCACCCTTGGGTGTTACCCACACCACCTTGCCGGCCACCGGTAATTTTTCCGGTTCGTCCATCAGCGTCAACAGCATAAATACTTCAGCACCGAGATGGTACTTCTTGTTGGTAGGAATGAACAGGCCACCGTTCTTCACATAAGGCATAAAGGCTGCATAGAGCACCGCCTTGTCCTTGATCGTTAGTGATAGTATGCCGTTTCGTGGGCCGCCGTCCGCCATCTTTCTTCCGCCTGAATATCCCGTATTCGTCTACAATTTGGTTTCGGTTGCTTGCTGCGTCCTGTCAGTCATACAGGCGCTGGACCAGCTAATAAGCAGGTCTTCCAGCAGCAAGAGTTTATTCGGGTTGTGCCCGGAGAGCAATATCTGGCGCGCCCGAACCACACCGTCTATATAGGAATATAGCGCATGTAGCGAAATATGCTCTGCAAACTTGCACAATAAATGTCTTTCGTTTTCAAACCTTAAGGGCGCTTCTCCACCCAGCATTTTAATTTTTACGAGGTCGGACAGCAACGATTGCAGCCAGCCAAGCAGCACAGGCGTCTCGATTTTATCCAGTTGCGACGCCACCTCGAGCGGGGATTTCCGGCGTTCCGCTACGGTCAATAGCGTTTCCAGCAGCTGCTCAAGTTGTTGCAGCGCATTTCCCTCGTGCGCCTGTAACGCAACCAGTGGCGAGTTGCCCGCCAGATCGAGTAACGCCTCAAGCGGCGCGTCACCGGCAAGCGACTGCGCCAGCCAGGATCTCGCCTGCTCCCGATCCGGCATCTGCAGGGCAATCCTGTTGCAACGACTGCGCACTGTAGCCGCTACCCGACCCGGCTCGCTGGAGACCAGGATAAACAGCGTGCGCGCTCCTGGCTCTTCCAGGATTTTCAGAAGCGCGTTGGCGGCATTGATGTTAAGGGATTCAGCCGGCGCGACAATAATGCTCTTGTACCCGCCGAGTTGAGAGGTTTGCGCGACAAATTCCGCGGTACGACGAATCTGATCAACCTTGATTGCCTTCCCCGTCGCTTCCGGTTCAATCAGCAGCGCATCAGGATGACTGCCGGCGCGCAGTAATCGGCAGCCCTTGCAATCGCCGCAGGCACGGTCTTCGCGCGGGGCGTGGCACAGCAGGTAGTTCACGACCTGGACGGCGAAATGCTGCTTGCCGCAACCGGCCGGGCCAGTGAGCAGCAGCGCGTGGGGCAAGTGGTCCGCGCTGTGTTGCTGCTGCAGTTGCTGCCAGCACTGCTCCTGCCAGGGATAGACCCGGGTATCTTCGGTGGTAACAACCAACACTTACAACAACCCGCGATCGCGGAGCATTGCCAGCAAAACCGCTGCCACTTCATCCTGCACGTCCGGCAAGGGTCGACTCGCGTCGATGACCCGGTATTGCCGGGGATACTTGCGCGCGCGCTCCAGGTAGGTATTCCGTACCCGCTCGAAGAATTCCTGACGCTCGGACTCAAAACGATCGGGATCGCTGCGCAGTTTCGCCCGCGCCAGACCAATCTCCACGGGGAGATCGAGCAGCAACGTCAGATCCGGCCGCAGATCCTGTTGCACCCATCGCTCAAGTTCGGCGATGCGCGGGATTGAGAGCCCCCTTCCGCCGCCCTGGTACGCATAGGTTGCATCCGTAAAGCGATCACAAAGCACCCATTCACCCCGTGCAAGCGCCGGTTTGACTACCCGGGCGAGATGCTGGGCCCGCGCTGCGAACACCAGCAGCAATTCCGCGTCATCCTGGAGCGGCTCGTCACCCCTGGCCAACAGCAACTCCCTGATTTGCTCGGCAATCGGTGTACCACCCGGCTCCCGGGTTACGATCAACCGCAGGGGATAACGGCGCAGATAGTCGGCCACAAACTGAATGTTGGTGGTTTTACCAACACCCTCGACTCCTTCGACGGTGATAAAACATCCCGTGCTATCCTGGTTCATGCGAAATTACGGTGACCTGGTTGTAGGCGTGGAACGGTAATCCTTGACGCGGTTGCGACCCTGGTATTCCCGCACAGCGCGATTGTGCTGCTCCAGTGTAGCAGAAAAGAAATGGCTGCCATCACCCTTGGCCACGAAATACAGGCTGTCACCCTCCTCGGGGTGCAATGCCGCGTGAATAGCGGACCGGCCAACCATGGCAATGGGCGTAGGGGGCAGGCCTCTGCGAACATAGGTATTGTAGGGAGTATCGGCCTTCAGATGGCTGCGTCGCAAATTGCCTGTGTAGCCCTCGCCGAGACCATAAATGACGGTTGGGTCAGTCTGTAAACGCATGTTTGCCCGCAACCGGCGCACGAACACCCCCGCGATCTGCGCCCGTTCCGCAGGAACGGCGGTTTCCTTTTCGATGATCGAGGCCATGATCAGCGCCTGGTAGGCCGACTCATAGGGCAGGCCCTCGGCACGGGCTGCCCATTCCTCGTTCAACACCTGCTGCAATTGGGCCTGTGCTCGCGCGAGAATCGCCAGATCCGTGGTACCGGCAACATAGTGATAGGTATCGGCAAAGAACTGTCCCTCCGGATGCATTTCGGCGGCGTCAAGTCTCGCCATAATGTCAGTAGTCGAGAGTCCGGCCGAGACGACCTGCAATTTATGCTGGGCTCGCAAATCCGCGAGTACCTGTCGGAAGGTCAGGCCCTCAATTAGCGTGAACGCGTATTCCTTGACCGCCCCCATGACAAACTGGTTGAGAATTTCCCGCGGGCTATCCCCGGATCGGATCAAGTATTCACCTGCCTGAATGCGGTGCGCCCTGCCGGTGAGCAGGGCATAGGTCTTCCAGGCCTGCGGATATCGAATCACTCCCCGTTCCTGGAGGCTGGCCGCTACGGCGCCAAACGGCTGACCAGGCAACAACTCGAAGTCCAGGTCGGCGGCGAGTTCGACTGGTTGGGAAAGATACCGGTGCGCGGCAAGACCGGCCCCAAGAAAACCTGCCAGCACGAGGATCAGGAAGCCCAGCAGGATCTTAACCTTGATCATCTACCTGGTTGCCTGCCTGGCGTCAAACAGGGCATCGACTCGCGCCAGCAAGCGGCGGGTGACCGGACCAACTGAGTATTCCTTTTCATCCCAGCCCACCACCGGCCAGATCCCGGCGATTGAGTTACAGACAAATATTTCATTGCAACGCTTAAACTCCTGCGCACTGAGAGACACCTCGGCAACCTCGATGCCATCGCGCTGCGCCTGCTCTAGAAGGAAACCGCGCATGATCCCCGCCACACCCGCCTGCGCGAGCGAGGGTGCCAGCAAGCTGTCGTCACGGACCCCGAGAATATTCGTCATGGTGCCCTCGAC
>CAMYKE010000171.1 GCA_947258895.1 uncultured Pseudomonadales bacterium
TTGCCTGGTTCTTCAAGCCGGTGAGAACATCCTGCTTGGTTGAAGCCGCCGCCTGCGAGCTGCCACCCTCGGATCGGATAAAAATCTGGGTGCAGGGTTCGCCGTCGTACTTGGCGGAGGAGAATTCCATATTGAGTTCGAATAGCGAGCTATCGTCACGAATACCATTGCAGATAAAATTATCTGCTTCATTCGTGCCGTCAGCATAGCTGCGCAGAAAGCTTTTGAGTCCGTCCTGTTCGGTACCGGAAACCATGTCCATTAGCGGCATACCCTCGAGCTCATCGAAATCGGGATAGCCGAACAGCTTGATATAGGCGTCGTTCGCATAGATGTGCATGCCATCGTGGACATAGGCGATAGCGTCCCTGGAGTTGTCGAGCAACAGGCGACAGCGTTTTTCAGCATCGCGCAACCCCACCTGGGCCTTACGTTTGGCGCGGCGATCATACAGGTTGTTGAGTTCGCGCAGGGCTACCAGCAATAACCTGGCGTGCTGCTCCATTGGCACGGCATCCTTGATGCCGGCTTCGAGCGCTGTCATCAACACATCGCTGTCATCCTGCTCGGTCAGCAGGAGCACCGGCACGTCCTGCTCCAGCTTCCTGATTTCGGACTGGACCTGGAAGGGTGTGAAGCCCACTGATCGAGTGCTGGCGAAACACAGGTCCCAGTTCTTCTGATTGCATAGCTCCGCCAGATGCTGCGGCGATTCAATCATCTGCGCCTGGGTGGCGTGTCCGGAATTGCGAAGCAGGTTGACCAGCTCCTCTGCATCGTTCTGCGACGTATCCAGAATGAGTAGCCGTACCGTATCCTGTTGCATTTGCATCAATTTTAAGTCGCCTCTAGTCCCTTGATGGGTAATCCCATGCGATCAGCGCCGGGCTTGAGCGGCCCACCCCGGCGGGCCCGGGGGAAACGCGCGCGAGCAGCAAGCCTGCATGAGCTTCGCCTGCCTGTGTTTTCATGGCAACACAGAGGCCTAAATATCTGGCCATATATCCTCGCTATCGCCATCATCATCGTCGACTGCGATCGCAGTCAACTCGGTCTCAAACACGAAGCGGCTAAAGCGCGACGTCAGGGTCTCGCGATCGGCCAATATTCCCTGCCTGATCTCGCCATACTGGTTGACAATAACCTTTAAGCCTTCCCGGAACGGCAGGTTGGGTGTGATCAGGTTTGGGTAGGAACTCTTTTGGTCGAGTGGCGGCATGATCAGCGCCCGGATGTATTCGGATTTTCGTTTTCCTTTCATCAATACCTTCACGCCGCAGGGGATGGCGTTTGGCGCTACGATTTCCACGCCAATCAGGGTCTCCTCCGGTGCCAGCTGGTTTAGCCAGCGGATAACCCCTATGCTCCAGGTGTGCTCAGAGCCTTCACTGACCCCGATGATTTCACCGGTTTTGATTTCCGCCGGAACGTCATTAAGCCACTTGATGCAATAGCCAAATGGACTCGAATCCAGGATGCGGGCCTCATAGGTAATGTATCCATGTTCGGTGGGGGCTTCCTCGGCGACTTCCTGCTTTGACTCCGGAGCCCGGTAGTCGATACCACTGGTATTAAAAGCGCTGCGCACCGCAAGGTCATTATTTACGTCAAAGCCGCCGGCCCACCGGTCTTCGACATCGCTAATCGATTTTACGTTGGCAGACCGAAATGTTTCGCGGAGGTCATCCGGATCGCCGGCCCCTGCTTCGTCCCTGTTGGTTTGTGTCTCAAAATCGACTCCGCCCGCGACAAAATAATGGGTAGCGCTGAAGCCTACGCACAGCTTCACCATTTTGTCATTGGCAACGCGATTTGCAGCGCGATCGTTAACCGAGCCCCAGGTCTTGATTAAATAACGAACCAGGTCTTCTGTGACGGATCGCGGTACCGTAATACCCTTGACATACGCATCGCCGGTCGCGCCTGCCTGGCGTAAAAACTGTTGTAGCAATTTGAGCAGATCGGCGAAATCGATGCCCCGTAGCATCGCGGTTTTTTTGTGCTCGGTGAAATCGCGATGGATCGGTGGTTTGTCGCCGCCGAGGTCAATAATGTACTTGGAAAGATTGGTTACGGGCCCCACATTGATGTGCTGCGACCAGTATTCCGTGGCATCGAATAATTTCTTGATATCTTGCTGCTGCATCTGATTCGGCTTGCAGCAACCCAGCGTCAACCCTTGCTTGTAAATGTCGGCGATGGTCGACTTGGTCAGGAATTCCTTGCTGGTGTCATCAATGGAAATATCGAGTAACTTGTTGGATTCGCCTATCAGGTAAAACTGGTGCAATTCCTCCCAGACGATATCCGGCACCCGGGTATAAAGCTGGGAGAACCTGAGAATATTCTGGTTCAGCGCGCTCATCGCCCGATGCACTGCAAGCGCGGCGGATTTCTTGGTTTTCCGCGCGGCAAACAGGTTTTTGGTTTTGGAGTATTCGTTTACCGCGATTTTGTAGCCAATCGCCAGATGGTTATTCAGTGCAATAGCGAGGCGCGCGATCTTGCGAGCCTTGTCGGGCAGTATCAGTGGCTGATTGAGGTAATGTTTGCTCAATGCCCCGCATACGCTTACTGTGGGCTTGCGCAGGATTTCGAGCAGCGCGATGCGGGTGTCAAAATCACAATTTAGCTGGTTCAACTCAATAATTGCATGGTAAAGCTGGCGCGATGATTCGCCAAGGTTAACCATTGGCAGGTGGCTGATCCACTCACTCATGTGTTTGGGAACGGGCTCGCAAAAAGAGAGCGTCCCCAGTGTCCGGGTCGGGATAGCAAGTTGTTCTACGGTTTTTTCAAACGACATTAACAGTGTCCATTAAATCGAGCATCTTTCAGGCAGGGCGTAAAGGCTCCTGCATACGTTGCTTTCAGCATCTGTTCCCTCAGGGTGCGGGGAACCAAAAGCAACCAATGTTCCCCTAAGAATATAGGTGACTCAAGTTATTTTGGCCAGTTTCGCGATAAAAATTACCGGGCAGGTCAAAGTTGCGGCGCGATGATGGTTTTTGCCGGTTTACCGGGCTCTTCAAGCGCAAGCTTCGGGACCAGGTACCCGGGCAACCTGGCAGCCACCTGGCCGAGGAGTTGCCTGGCCGTGGCTTGCTCAAGGTCAAAATGGGCAGCGCCCTGCACTTTGTCCAGCAGGTGAATGTAGTATGGCATTATCCCGAAGCTGAACAGTTTGTCACTCAATTTACACAAGATGTCGACATTATCGTTCACGCCTTTGAGCAATACACTCTGGTTTAGCAGCGTAACATTTGCGCGCCGCAGTTCGTCGAGCCCGCTTGCAAGCAACGGATCCAGTTCATTCGGGTGATTGACGTGCAGCACCAAAATACCTGTCAGCCGCGTCCCGCCGAGCAGGTCCACGAGTGCCGGTGTAATGCGTTGCGGGATGGCTACCGGTGTCCTCGTGTGCAGCCGGATGCGCCGGATATGCGGAATATCGGCTATCGTGTCGAGCAGGGAAGCCAACTTGTTATCGGGCAGCAGCATTGGATCGCCACCGCTGAGAATGACTTCGTTGATGCCCGGACGGTTACCGATATAGTCGAGTGCAGCTCGCAGGTGACCTGTGTCGAGACGATTTTCCCGGTAGGGAAAGTGGCGTCGGAAGCAGTAGCGGCAATTAATGGCACAGGCGCCGGTGAGTACCAGCAGGACCCGGCTATGATACTTATGCACCAACCCCGGGAGTGCTGCGGCATCCGCTTCTCGCAGCGGGTCATGACTGTAGATCTGGCTCTGCATCTGCTCGCGGGTGGAAGGCAGCACCTGGCGCAGCAGGGGGTCGGCAGGGTTGCCATATTCGATGCGTCGGGCAAATCCGCGTGGAACCCGCAGCGGGAAATCCAGCCCGGTGCTGTCGAGATCCGGTATCTGGTTGCTGCTGATTCCGGTGAAATCCAGTAGTTCCGCCACGGAACCAAGGGCGGAGCGTAATTCAGCTTGCCAATTATTGGGCTGCACAGTGTCCAGGGTTCGATGTATCATTACGCCGTGATTTGACCGCCATGCGGTTGTTAACAATAGAGAGGAAAGATGGCCAACTATTCTACCAATGAATTTCGTTCGGGTCTCAAGGTTCTGCTGGAGGGTGATCCGTGTAGCATTCTGGAAAACGAATTTGTCAAGCCAGGCAAGGGCCAGGCTTTTAACCGGGTCAAGTTTCGTAATCTGAAAACCGGTCGGGTATGGGAGCGGACATTCAAATCGGGCGAGTCGCTCGAAGGTGCCGATGTCATGGAACTCAACATGGAGTATCTCTACAACGACGGAGAGTTCTGGTATTTCATGAAGACCGACGGATCCTATGAGCAGCTACCCGCAGACGCAAATGCGGTTTCCGGAGCGCTGGATTGGCTCAAGGAACAGGAAGAGTTTACCGTAATCCTGTGGGACGGAGCGATTCTCTCGGTAGAGGCGCCTAACTTTGTCGAACTGGAGGTGGTGGAGACCGACCCCGGAGTGAAGGGTGACACCGCGCAGGGTGGCAGCAAACCGGCCACTCTGACTACCGGGGCAATCGTGCGGGTACCGCTGTTTGTGAATATTGGCGATGTGTTGCGTATCGATACGCGTACTGGCGAATACCAAAACCGGGCGGGGAAGTAGCGCGGTTCGCCGGCCCCCCTTGCGGTGTAATCCGGGATGCTA
>CAMYKE010000172.1 GCA_947258895.1 uncultured Pseudomonadales bacterium
TATAGCCCAGGCGTATTTTTCGTAAATTGCTTTCATCCTGTCGATCAGGTCGTTATCTTCTGTGTTTCGAGTCCATGCTTCGATTTCATGCTTTAATTGTGCGACGTCTCGGGCCGTAACGCCCTGCACTTTTTGCAATTCAGCAATGCTGGAGTAAAAATCCTCCAGCGCATTGGTTTGGAATATGGATGTTTTGTTCTTGTCTCCCTGAACAATGTTTCCAAATTCACTTTTACCGCCCGAAACACTGATGTTGATGTTTCCCTTCGTCATGCCCGTGCTCCCTTCGCAGTACTGGTTACCTTGTTCATGGCGCCCTGAACGACATTCCCCATACTGACCTTGCCGCCGGAAATGCTGATGTTCATCACCTGCATTTTTTGCGCCTTGAGTTCCGATGTATCAATACCATGCGATTCGAGCTCATTAATCATCGCATTAAAAACCGCATCGTGCAGGCACCTGATTTGGGTCGCCACGTCCATATCATTGTATGCGCCGGCATAGATAGTCCGCACCCGACCCAACAAATTGTGCTCTTTCTTCAGGTAGGGAATTATCCAGAACAAGATGGTAAACAAAGAATAGGCATATAAATTAAACTTTTTATCCTGATCGATGTAGCCCCCCGCCAGGACACGCCATTCGATCGACTGCATCTTTCCGAAATTCGATTGACCAAGAATCAATGTTACGGTGGTTCCCCGGACGGTGTTCGTCGATTCTGCCTTGATAAAGGTTCTGTCTTCCGCCTGGGACAAATCCTTGTCGACATCGGTAATTGAGATCGCTTCCATAGACTTTACCGGCGTGTTTGATGTCAATTCAGCCTCGATTGCCTGGTACATGCTCTCCTCTATTATCTCTGAATGAGAAAATACATGCTGAAAACTGCCAAAACTCTGCCCATAGTAATTGAATGGGAAGTTCTTTTTGAATCTGTTCCTGGCGGAGGACGCTTCAGTTACTTCTCTATTTACCCAGGATTTTGTTACCCATACAGATATTGCCAGCAATATCAGCGATACACCAACGGTAAACACGGCCAGATAAAGGTGGACAAAAATAGCGATGACGACACTTCTTGGCTTTACGTTGTTCTTGACATAACCGGAATCTGATAAATCCATTTTGCTCCTTGGCAGTAAGTGGAACCGCCACAACCCGGTGCGGTGCCTGCGGTGTTACCATACCATTACAAAACCAGCCGTTTCAAAGCATTATTGCGGTCTGCCTGCGCAAATGCTACCAGATGATCTCGTTTTCGGCGCAGTAATTCCGGCTTAACAAGCGCCTTGAACGGCCAATTCTCGGGCGGCCTGTTCACGGGTGACAAAACAGCCATTGTGGATAAACCCCGCCACGACAGATGCCTTGGCTGCCACCACGCTTCCCTGGGAAGTGCGGGCAACAATCAGGCTGGCTGGCAAGCCGTCGAGAAGATGTATTGGCGCGGGTCTGCCGTCGGCAAATCGAGACACATAACTCTGGCCAGTGGTTTGATCACAAAAGGCAGGAACGTAACCCTTGTTTCGATTATTTTGGCTGATGCCACCACTGCCGCGATATTTGCTGCTCTCCCGTAGCAGTGAACGTTCGGTCAATCGTGCTTTCATGGTGATACTCCTACCCCGGTCGGGGATTTGTAATCACGAACCCCAAACGCAATGTGGCGAGCCTGGGGCGAAATTTTCAATGATCGGGGCGGGAAAACTGTTGGGGTAACGTCTGGCCGCCCCGCGCCGTGACCTTCGCTGCTCTCTATCCGGGCTATTGAATAGCCGTGCACATTTCGGAAAATTACTGCCGGAACGGATCGTTCACATTGCGCGGACCACGGCACCGCGTTTGATTCAAGTGTATTCCGGTGGCCATGCGCACGCTGTGAACCAGTTACGCATCGGCTGTGAAATAGTTCCGCGCGGCCGATGAAGGGCGGGTGGGTTCAGCCTTCGCCGGAAGCATTCAATCGGAAGCTGGAATGCACACCCAGAACCCCAGCCTGGGCCGCAAGCTCGCAAATGATTCTTTTCCGGGCCTTGACGACCGCGCAATTGGCGAGTTTCAGGATGTTGTATTCCAGATCACTTTTGCCGCCTCTCGACCGGATCAGCCTGTCGAGTTCTTCAAGCGTGTTTTCCGGGTAGAAGAGTGCCTCGGTGCGGTCCTCGTCGCCGAGAACATTCAGCAGTTCGGTAAGATCCTTATCAATTTTAGGCAGGGTGGTGTCCATTTTTTGCTCCTGAAATCTCTAATGGTTGTAAGGGCAGCTCTGTCGGCAGGGCAACGGGGCTGCATTGAATTCCGGGGTCCCATGGAGACTGCATCCGGATGGCTCGGCCAGCGGCCGCATTGCCGACACTCCGGAATCGCTCCGGAATGCCGGTAGTTACTATTTATTGCAGGCGTACACGCCGCTTAACCGGGAGTCATTGCCTAGTTCGCCAGGAAACCCTTGATGACTTTGCCGACCGGACCCTTCGGTTTGGGTGGTTTCTCCGGCTTCGGCTCCTCGTCTTCGGCATATGCGCTTGCAATGAAGGAGAAGGAAACAGCAGCGCTTCCCGGGCTTGGATTGGTGTCACGAAGATTATCCAGATTGTGGGCGTTGATCATCCCGGTAATCATGGCTGGCGCCACGATACCCAGCTGAAACAATTTGATGGGATCTTTTTCGGAACTATGCAGATAGGCCCAAAACCCGCCAAGCAGGAACAGGGCCAGGAATCGCAGCAAATAGCCCGATAGATAATACATGTCGGATTCCAGCGACTGGATGTAGGTGGCGATTACTTGAATATCTACGAGCACCAGGGTCATTATCAGGGGAACCAAACCCCCGATGCCCCCCAGTAAAAATTTCTTTATCGGGTGCGCGGTTTCTGGTGCAGTGTGTGCTGTTGGTGAACCGGTTGCGGACGTCATGGAGTACCTCCACTTGGACTAAATAACGATAGCCTGACCTGTTACGACATATACTAATGGACGTGCGGGCTGCTGATCTTCGCAATATTCACCTCCGGGCTGTGAAATATTCACCATTGCAACTCCACAGTGCGGCGCAGCAAACGCAATACATCGCATTGCCTGAAGTCAGGGCGGCACAAGTGTCCACTGCGAATTCACCAGTTTGAAGTGGATTGGTGAGGGAGACGGGTTGGTAGAGCCTGCGGTTAGCAGCGACGGGCGGGGTGGTAGCGCGGCTTGCGGGAGAAATTTTTTTCAGGGTCGAAGTGCGGCTCGCAGCGGGCTGTTCAGCTACCAGCCGGCTGGCAGGGGTTTTTTGATGGCCAGCTTGCCGGGCAACTGCTCAATGTAGCCGCCCACCACCAGTTCCTTCATAATGCGGCTGACCATCTCCCGGGATGCGCCGACCATATTGGCGATCTCCTGGTGGGTTAGTTTGGGATTGGAAATCTGGCCGGAGTCATCCGATAGCTGCTGGAGTTGTCGCGTGACCCGGCCATAGACATCTAGTAGCGCCAGGTCCCTCGCGCTGTCCGTCAACGTGCGAATGCGCGTAACCAGCTGGCACATCAAGGCCAGGGCAACATCCGGGTTGTCGGTAATGAAACGGCGGAAATCGTCCCGCGATATGGTGACAATCACACTGTCGGCGACCGTCATCACGGACGCCGAGCGCGGCTTGCCATCTATGAGCGCGAGTTCACCAAAGTAATCCCCCGCGACGAGGTAATTAAGGACGAATTGCTTGCCGTCTTCGCCGCTCACGAACACCCGAACTCGCCCTGATTCCAGAATATACAAGTGGTTGCTGTCGTCGCCTTCCATAAACAGGATTGAGTCTTTCGGATAATGACGACGTTTGCTGTACTCCCCCAGAGCTTCCACCAGTTCTGCAGGCACGTTGGTGAAAAGACTGACGTTCTCAAACATAGTGGCAGATAAAAATGCAGGGAAAAAACACCGGGTGGTATCATGATACACTCAATTGTTACCCGATCCCATAGCGTTCAGGACGCAACCGAACGATGGCGACATCCCTCACTGATAGCAGTACGGTTGCCCCGATATCCCGCAAGCCCGCGCTGCTGGCTTTGTCGCTCGTCCTCGTTCTATGCATGTCGTTGGTGCTGTCGCCGCTTTTTCAGCGTGTTGAAGAGTCCCTCGGCCTCGGATGGTTGTTCCATTGGCGCGGCGCGATTGCAGCGCCCGGAACTGGGACGCAATCGGTGCGATCGGGGAAATCGTCGGCGCGCTCGGCGTCATCGTCTCCTTGATCTACCTGTCCAGACAGATCGTTGGCCGCGCAACGTGCATGCCGAACTGATCGCCGAGCTTGACCGCCGCGGCGCCGCTGTGATTGCCCTGGATATTGCATTCAAGGAGCCACGGTCTCGCGACGAGGACCAGCCGCTGGCGAGTGCAATCCAGGCGGCTGGCAATGTCGTCCTGTTCAAATACCTGCAGCGCTCGCAGCACGGACTGACCAGCAAGGAAGGAGATCGACTGGGCATCATGGACCTGGAAACCGAGGTCCCGCCAATCCGTCCGCTCAGGAACGCCGCTGCTGCGGTCGGCACATTCACCCTGCCGAAAACGCCGTTGCGCGTAAACAAAACGAAGCTCTATACGCAATTGACGGAGGGCGTTGAAGCGAACCTGGTACTGGCGGTTCTGCAAGTGTATTCGAAGGCGCTCCTGCCCCACATGGGCGCGCTGTTTGCCAAAGCTGCGCCGGGGGTTGTGCCAGCGGACCTGTTTGGTATCGAGTCCGACCCCCAATTACGGGCACGTGCAATTCACGCAGGATTTACCACGCATCCGGCCTTGCCCGGGCGGCTGATCACGCTTGCGTCGCAACATACCGATCCGAGCCAGCGGCAACAGCTCATAGCGATGCTGCAGGCATACGAGCAAAGGGCTGACGTGTACATTAACTTTTACGGCCCCGAACGGACTGTGGCTACCATTGGCTACGATCAGGTATTGGGCGCGCCCGGCGCTCGCGAGTTGGTGGCCGATGTGCAGGGTAAAATTGTCTTCGTAGGGCTCTCTGAATGGTTGCAGACCGAGCAAAGTGATAGCTATACGACGGTCTTTACCCGCGACGATGGGGTCGACCTGAGCGGCGTTGAGATTGCCGCGACAGTTACCGCGAATTTACTCGAAGGCAGGCCGGTCAAACCGTTTCCCGGTCAGCCTGTTTTGCTGCTCGCGATGACGATTTTACTATTTCTGGTGGCCCTTTCCGGCTCCCTCAAACAGGTACTGGTCATCCAAATGTTGATCGCTGCCGCTTACGCCTTGCTTGCTCACCACCTGTTTGCCCGCTATGCACTATGGCTGCCCCTGGCGACTCCCCTCGCGGTACTGCTGTTCACCAGTCTCGCAGCGCTCGGAGCACGCTATGTTCAATCCAGTATTGCCGGACAAGCCATTACCGATGCGCTAAGCCACTACCTGCCCCGTGAGGCCGCACAGCAACTGAGCCAGGATATTCGCCAATTCCAGGAACAATACAGTGATGTGAAAGGGGTATGCCTGATGACCGACATCCAGGGTTATACCGCGATATCCGAGCAACTGAGTCCGAGTGACCTGCACCGCCTCATGAACAATTATTACGCAAAGCTGGTCGAGCAGGTAAAAATCCATGACGGCACGGTAGCGAACATCGTCGGCGATAGCCTGTTGGCGATCTGGACGGCCAAAGAACTGGATAGAGAATTATGCAGCCGGGTTTGTAATGCCGCTTTGAGTATCGCACAGGTGGCCAATGAAGCCGCGAGCACCGCTATTCCCCTGCCTACTTCCGTTGCGGTGCATGGTGGCAGCTTTTCACTGGGCAACCTGGGCGGTGGGGACCATTTCGAATACTCCCCGGTAGGGGATATAGTCAATACCAGCTCACGTATCGAGGGGCAGAACCGGACTTTACGCACTCGTATATTAACCACCGATATCATTGCGCAGGGCGCATCCGGCTTTGTCCTGCGCAATCTCGGGGATTTTCCGCTAAAGAACAAGCAAGCACCGTTGTGCCTGCATGAACTGCTAGGCCATGATGCCGACATTTCCCCGGAGACACGGCTGTTAGTGAAGTGTTTTCGTGAAGCACTGGGTTATTATCAGCAACGCGACTATGTCGCCGCGCTGAACTTGTTTGATCAGCTGGTTGCGCAACACCCCGATGATGGGCCGAGCCTCTATTACCGGGCCCGGTGTGAACAATTTCTGTCAGTCACACAATCGCCGCGGGAATAAAACACGGTACGGAAAAGATAACCCTTCTGCTTTTGCAGATTTACATTTATCATAATCTGCGCCAATGATGGCATGTGGGACACATCCAATCAGCAACCAAGGGATGTCATGACTGATAATTGGGGCAGAGGGACAGGTGGCTTCGGGCAGTGGTTTATTTGCTTGGTTGCGCTGCTATTGTATTGGTCTTTTCCTGTCGCTTATGCGCAGATGACGGGCAACTGTGAGCCCTGGTTAGCCAAACTGGTGAGCCTGGAAGGGCGTGCGGAGGTGTTGACGCATGGCCAGTCCCAGTGGAAAGCCGCACAGCCGGGGCAGCATTTTTGCGCCGGCGACACCCTGCGGGTCTTGCAAAACCCGGCGGCACTTCGTCTTTCCAATCAAACAGTACTGCGAGTCAAAGAACGTTCAACATTAAAGTTCGTTGAACCCAGGCAGGGATTCTGGCTGGAGTTGCTGGAAGGCTTCGTCCATTTTATTACCCGCACCCCCAAACGTTTTGAAATTACCACGCCTTATCACAATGCTGTGGTGGAAGGCACCGAGTTTTTTGTGGCCGCAGGCGACGGACAAGGTGAGGTGGGCGTGTTTGAGGGTCAGGTCCTGGTAGCCAATGATCAGGGACAATTGAGCCTGACGGGTAATCAGCGAGCGATCGCCAGGGCAGGGACCCCGCCCCGCAAAGTCACGGCCATCAACCTGCGGGATGCCGTCGCTTGGGCGCTCTACTATCCACCCGTCCTCACGCCGAGCGATACCCCGGAAGACATAAGCAGGGAGTTGACTCATGGCCAGGCTTCACGTGCCCTGGAACGTCTTGCGGCTATGTCGGAGGCTGAAAAAAATTCCGACTTGCACGCCCTGGAAGCCGGATTGTCATTATATCTGGGCCAGGTCGAACGCGCTTCTATCCTCCTGGCCAAGACGTTTGCAGCCGATCCCGAAAACGTCACCGCGCTGAGCCTGCAGAGCATAACGACACTGGCAAGCGGAGATCCGCAAAAGGCCCTGCAGCAGGCACTGGCGAACACCGATCGTTGGCCGGGCGAAGCGACTGCCTGGCTAGCCTTATCCTATGCCCAGCAGGGGGTGTTCGATCTTCCGAAGGCGCTGCAGAGTGCGCGCCAGGCCCTCGCGCTGCGTCCCAATGCAGGGCTGTTGCATGCGCGGCTGGCCGAACTGGCGCTGGCAAACGGAGAATCCCGGAAAGCATTGTTGCATGCCCAACAAGCGCAGGCCCTCGCGCCGGGGTACAGCCGCACTTACAGCGTGCTGGGGTTCGCCGCCATGAATCGCTTTGCGCTGGCCGATGCGGAGGCAGCCTTTCAGCAAGCGGCGACCCTGGATCCCTCGGACCCCATGCCGCGTCTGGGCCTGGGCCTGGCCGCGATCCGTCGCGGCGACCTGGCGCAGGGCCGGGAACTGATCGAGCTGGCAGCAATCCTGGATCCGGGAAACAGCCTGATCCGTAGTTACCTTGGTAAAGCCTACTACGAGCAGAAAAAAGTGAGCCTCGCGGCTACCGAGTTGGCAATTGCGAAACAGCTGGATCCAAATGATCCGACACCCTGGTTCTATGGCGCCATTCAAGAGCAAATGCGTAATCGCCCGGTGGAAGCCCTTGCCGCTCTGGAAAAGTCAATCGCATTAAATGATAACCGCGCAGTATATCGCTCACGCCTGCTACTCGACGCGGACAGGGCGACCCGTGGCACGAGCCTCGCGCGAATCCACGATGATCTGGGGTTCGAGCAGCTGGCCCTCGTCACGGCCGCCAAATCCTTGAGTTATGACCCAGGCAACCACTCGGCGCACCGTTTTCTTTCGGATGCCTACGCGGGGCGGTCACGCCATGAAATCGCCCGGGTCAGTGAATTGCTCCAGGCGCAGCTCCTGCAGCCCCTCAATGTCAATCCAATCCAGCCGAGGCTTACCGTTACTGATCTCAATATTGTCGCCGGCGCCGGCCCCGCCGAAGCGGCTTTTAATGAATATACTCCATTATTTGAACGTAACAGGCCACAACTCGTGGTCTCCGCTCTGGGCGGCGACAACGACACATGGGGCGAGGAAGTTGTCGTATCCGGGCTGGCTGATCGGCTTTCATACAGCCTGGGCCAGTTTCATTATGAAACCGATGGCTTTCGCCAGAATAATGACCTGGAACACGACATTTATAATGTGTTCGCGCAGTACGCGCTGACGCAGGACGTGAGTGTTCAGGTCGAATTGCGCAGTCGCGAAACGCAGCAGGGCGATCTAACGCAGGAATTCGATCCGGCGATTTTCTCGGAGAGCAATCGACGCAAATTACGACATGACAGTGTGCGCCTGGGTGGGCGCGTCTCCTTGTCACCTTCACAGGATTTGATTGGATCCTGGATCTACAGCGATCGGCGCGAAACGCTAACCAATTTCGAACCGCAATTCATCGAGGTCTTCGACCTTGCGGATGAGGGGTATCAGGTCGAGGCTCAGTATCTTTACAGAGCACCGCAGGCTAACGTCACTGCAGGGGTGGGCAGTTATGAGATAGAGACGACGACGCAG
>CAMYKE010000173.1 GCA_947258895.1 uncultured Pseudomonadales bacterium
TGGGGCAGGATATGAAGGACCTTCTGGTCAGCGGGTATCGCGACCGCCTGGGCCGCATCGATGACCCGGTCCATGTCGCCGCGCAACACCTCACGATCTCGAATCGCCACGATGCCGTGGGAATTCATGGAACGAATATGATTGCCCGCGATCCCGGCATACACGGAATGGATCTGGCAGCCAGCCATCAGCTCCGCCTCCTCAACGGCACGCTGGATCGACTGCACGGTCGATTCAATATTGACCACGACTCCCTTCTTGAGGCCGCGGCTGGGATGGCTGCCAATACCTACCACCTCCAGAGTTCCCTCCGGCGTGATCTCCCCGACGATCGCCACAACCTTCGAGGTACCAATGTCCAGACCTACGATCATGTTGCTTATAGTCGATCCGGCCATAATATGTTTTCTCTCACTTTCAGAAAGCCACTTCATGCTTATACCTGCTCATGTGTCTGAGTCCCTGTTTTCCAAAGCACAGCAATACCATTGCTGTAACGCAGATCAATCCGCGCAATCTGCTCCATCTGTGGTTGCAATGTCAGCTGGTAAATAGCCTTAAAGCGCGCCAGCTTTTGCGCCAAGTCCCGCTGTCCGAGGTAGAGCTGAACACCCTGCCCCTCGTGCAATTCAAGACGCCACACGCCGCGTGGTTCGAGGTTAACGGCCACGACTTCCAGACCGATCTCCTGCAAATTGCTGCTTAGCCACCGGTACTGCTCCAGCACCGCTGCCTGATGCCCCTCGGGGCCGTCCAGCCGCGGCAAGCCAATCCAGTCAATATTCTGTTGCGGGGTAAAAATACTGCCTGCGGCGGTGAGCAGGGATTGCTTGCCCCAACGCGCCACCGGAACCCGCTCTTCCAGCCAGATATGCAGCACCCCCGGCCACTGCCTGCGCACCGCGGCACGTTCGATCCAGGGCGACTGCATCAACAACCGCTGTACGCCTGGCAGGTCTGTGGTCAGCACGCCATCGGCAATATGCCCGGCGGCCAGCCGTTCAATACTCGCGGCATCGATGTAGTGCAACTCGCCGCTTACGTTAACCTTCTGGATGGGTCGATCCAGTTGCGCAACTGCCCAGTCGACACCCAATCCCGCCACCGCGACTACCACCAGCAACCCGACAACCCGCGCCAGCGGGCGCAGATCAACGTGGATCCGAGGCATACTTGCCGGCTTCCGCGACGTCGCCCGGGCGGCGCCCGCCCTGGTGCGGCTGGCGCCCTTTTTACGTTCCGTTCGTGTTGCCTTTGCCATCGTCCGTCAATCGCTACGCGGGATACTGTTAAGGATCTGCAGCACCAGTTCGTTGAAGGTTAGCCCGGCGGCCTTTGCCGCCATCGGCACCAGGCTGTGACTGGTCATGCCCGGCACGGTGTTTACTTCCAGCAGGTTCAGTTCCCCTTTGCTATCGTGCATCAGATCGACGCGACCCCAGCCGGAACAGCCCAGGCTTGCAAACGCCTGCAGGGCAAACTGTTGCATGGCATGCTCCCGCGCCTCTGGCAGCCCGCAGGGGATCAGATACTCGGTATCGCTATCTACGTATTTCGCCTGGTAGTCGTAGAATCCTCTGCGCGTCCGCAGGCGGATTGCCGGCAGCGCCTTTCCGGCGAGGATTGCCACCGTATACTCCTCGCCCCCCAGCCACGCTTCCGCCATCACCCCGCGATCGTATCGGGCCGCTTCCGTATAGGCCGTCCCCAGTTGATCGCTGTGTTCAACCTTGCTCATCCCGATACTGGAGCCTTCGCGCACCGGTTTGACCATCAACGGCAAACCCAGCTGCGCAGCGACCTGCCCCCAATCGTCATCGGCATGCAGCAACCGGAACGGCGCCGTCGCCAGACCCATGCCCTGCCACAGGTATTTACAGGCCAGCTTGTCCAGCGCCAGCGCCGAGGCAATCATGTTGCTGCCCGTATAGGGAACCCCCAGCGCCTCAAGCACCGCGGATACCGTGCCGTTCTCACCTTCCCCTCCATGCAGCATATTGAAGGCGACATCCATCGGCTGAGCTTGCAATTGCTCGACGAGGTTGCCGGAGGACTCAGCACCAAACAGGTCGAGCCCGAAAGCGTCCACACCCGCCGCTTGCAGCGCGTTCAGTACCGCGGTCCCGCTGTCTATCGATACAGCCCGCTCGGCGGCCCGGCCACCCAGCAGCACGGCCACCCGGCCGGAGGCCTGCGGCTCTATCCTTGGAAAGCTGTAGCTGGATGCGACACTCATTGCGAAGCCAGTTTCAGTTGAATTTGCGCGAGCTGTGCGGATAGCGCACCAATATTGCCCGCACCCTGGGTTAACAGCACATCGCCGTCACTTAGCACTCCCCGCAGCAAGCCAAGTACGTCCTCGCCGTGGTCTACGAACACCGGGTCTACCCCGCCACGCTGACGCAGGCTTCGACACAGGGAACGCCCATCGGCGCCGGGAATCGGATCTTCGTCGGCCGCGTAAACTTCCATCAACAGCAGTACGTCTACCTCCGACAGCACCTGCACGAAGTCTTCATACAGGTCCCGGGTGCGGGTAAAGCGATGCGGCTGGTACACCATCACCAGGCGCCGATCGGGCCATGCGGCTCGTATCGTATTGAGGGTTGCCTTCACTTCGCTGGGGTGATGACCATAGTCGTCCACCATCAGCACCTTGCCGACGCCGGTATCGAACTCGCCGTATACCTGAAAGCGGCGCCCGACGCCGGCGAATTTCTTCAGTCCGCTGACAATCGCCGCATCCGGGACGCCCTCGTCTGTCGCCACGGCAATTGCCGCCATCGCGTTCAGCACGTTGTGATGTCCCGGAATATTGAGCTTTACCGCAAGGTCCCCAAGCGGGCTGGGTCGCTGCACGGTAAAACTCATCTGCAACCCGGTCTGGCGAATATCGACCGCCCGGTAATCAGCCGCTTCGCTGACGCCATAGGTCAGGGTTGGCCGGCTGATAGCGTCCATAATGTCACGGACATTCGGATCATCGATGCAGACCACCACCAGCCCATAGAAGGGCAGGTTGTGGAGAAACTGAAGGTAGGTGTCCTTCAAACGATTGAAGTCACCCTGATAGGTCTCCATATGGTCTGCGTCAATATTGGTGACAATCGAAGTCATCGGCTGCAGGTGCAGGAAGGAGGCGTCGCTTTCATCCGCTTCCGCCACCAGGAAGCGACTCGCTCCCAATTTGGCATTCGTGCCGGCGCTGTTGAGCAGGCCGCCAATTACAAAGGTTGGGTCCATGCCGCCCTCCGCCAGCAAGGATGCGATCAGGCTGGTGGTGGTGGTCTTGCCGTGAGTCCCTGCCACCGCAATACTGTGGCGATAACGCATTAATTCGCCGAGCATTTCAGCGCGGGGTACCAACGGGATCCGGTTTTCCCTGGCGGTTGCAATCTCCGGATTGCGCTCGTCAATCGCGCTGGATACCACCACTACATCCGCGCCGGCTACGTTTGCCGCTTTGTGGCCAATAAAAATTTCCATGCCCAGATTCTCCAGGCGCGCGGTTACCTTGCTCTCGCGCAGGTCCGAACCACTGATTTTATAGCCCTGGTTAAGCAGCACTTCCGCGATCCCGCTCATCCCGGCGCCGCCAATCCCCACAAAATGAATTCGCTTGATGCGGCGCATCTCCGGGATTGCATGGCGAACCGCCACCTCCGCGTTACTCTCAGGCATGACAGATCTCCAGACAATAATTGGCTACTTGCTCAGCTGCATCTCGCGGCGCGGCGCCATAGGCCTTGTTGGCCATAGTCAGCAGCCGCTCCCTGTTATTCAACTCGGTCAACAGGTTGCGCAATCGCGTCGGCGTCAGCGCCGTTTCCTGGACCACTACCGCCGCCCCCGCCTGCTCCAGGAAGCGGGCATTGAGCGTCTGGTGATCATCGACCGCATGCGGGTAAGGTACCAGGATCGACGCCAATCCAACGCTGGCGATCTCCGACACGGTCAGCGCCCCGGCCCGGCAGATTATCAGGTCCGCCCACTGGTAGGCCTCCTCCATATTGTCGATAAAAGCCACTACCCGCGCCTCGATACCCTCCTCCGCATAGCACTGCAGGGCTTCGGCATGCTTGCGCTCGCCGGCCTGGTGCCAGATTTCAGGACGCGCCTCCGGCTCCAGCATCGCCAACGCCTGTGGCACCGTCTTGTTCAGGGCCTGGGCGCCAAGGCTACCCCCGAGCACCAGCACGCGCAGGCGCCCCTGCCGGTTGACCATCCGCTGCTCCGGAGCTGGCAAATGCAGCAGCGATTCGCGCAACGGATTGCCAACACAGAACACCTCGCGTCCTTTCGGGCGCTGCCCGAACGCGCCGGGAAACGCCACGAAAACGCGCCGGGCCAGTCGCGCCAGGATGCGATTGGTAAGGCCGGCGACCGCGTTCTGTTCATGAATGACCAGGGGCTTGCGCAGTAACCACGCGGCGAGCCCACCCGGGCCGCTGGCAAAGCCCCCCATCCCCAGCACGCAAGCCGGCTGCAACCGGACGATCGCCCCGGCCGACTGGTATACCGCATACAACAACCTGACGGGCGCCAGCAATTGCCGCAATACTCCCTTGCCGCGCAGCCCCGCCACGCGGATGCAGGTAAGCGGGATTCCTTTATTCACCACCAGCCGGCTC
>CAMYKE010000174.1 GCA_947258895.1 uncultured Pseudomonadales bacterium
CAATTCGCCAGCTAGCTCCGTTGGCGCATTCAGCAACTCCAGCACCAATGCCAGCTCTGCGTAGACCGTGTCGGCAATTGCGACGATCTGAAATTCCGCGCCACGAGAGTCGTCGATCAACTTTGTGGCAATCGCCAGTTGTTGCTGTGCGAATTCCCGATTCGCAGCGGTAGCAGGTTCGCCGGCCGTCTTGAACTCATTCCGAACAGTTTGGACAGGCCCGTTTTCGAGAGCATCCAGGGTCGCTTCCCGATAGAGCCGGGAGGCGGTCTCCAGGTAGCGGTTTGATTCGGCGATTCGACCTTCACGCGCTGCGAGGACTCCCTGGTCGAAAGTCCTGTCTGCTTCGAGAAACGCTGGTCGCCCGAACTCCCGCAACTCGGGTAGCGCATGTGCCTGACGATGCAGCTCACGCACGCCAAGAACGGATTGTCGAATCGCCTCGGGTGAGCTGTCGACAGGCACCTGTTGCGCGCACCCGGCCAGGCACAGAAGCAGCGCCGGCAGAAGTTTTTTGAAGTGACTTCCCGTCAGGAATGCAGCTTGGGATATCGCGTTTTTGACCACAGTTTGTAACCCCAGCCAGGCGTTACCGGCTTGACCTTCCGGCCATGAGGCCTGCCATTCCCGCCCGCAACTACGATATTGCCTATTATACTTCAGGGTCTGCGTAAAATCCCCGGTTTCCGCTCCGGGTCAGCTGCTTTGGATTCCTTTGAGACCGGGGTTTACACCACCCTCTACCACTGCAATCAGTAGCGTCGCGATGTGCGCGGTGAGAACGAGATTGCACAAGCGAATGCTACTTCGTTCCCAACACCGATCATTGAACAGGTACAAGCAGGTTTTCCGCCGCCGGCACTCGAAGCGAATAACTTTCCCGGTATCTTGGTCCAGGCCCGAGCGTTGGTATTGGGTGCCATCTACATCACGCCCGGTATAAAATATACCCTGTTGAATAGACGCTTCTTCTCCAGGTGTTTATGGCCAGCAGGAACTGCCACCTGGAGGTTTCCATCCATGAGGGCAGTCCTCGGTGTAGATTGGAGAGGAGCGTCCAGGTCTTCTATATTCGGAGGTAAGATAACGTTTTGGCCAGAGAGACGCCCCTGCCGACACATCGGGCGAGCCGTTTGCTGAAACTCGGCCTTCTTCTCGGACGCGTCGCCGGCGAGACGCTCAGCGAGGGCGCGACGAAATTAGTGACCGGAAAACCACTGCGGGCAACCGATTTGTTGCTCACACCGGCCAATGCCAGGCATCTGGCGAATCGGTTGTCGGAAATGCGCGGCGCGGTAATGAAGGTCGGCCAATTGCTTTCGATGGAGGCCGGCGATTATCTGCCCCCGGAGCTGACCTCAATTCTGGACGCCCTGTTCGAAAACGCCCACCCGATCCCGCAGGGTCAGGTGGTGCAGGTATTGCGGAATGCCTGGGGTACGGGCTGGGAAGCTGATTTTGAACGGTTCTCTTTCACGCCACTCGCCGCCGCATCCATCGGGCAGGTGCACGAAGCCATAACCAAAAGTGATCGGCATCTGGCGGTGAAGATACAGTATCCCGGCGTTCGCAACAGCATCGACAGCGACATCGACAACGTTTCCACCCTCTTCAATCTCCTGCGCCTGGTCCCACGCGACTACGACATCTCGCCAATGCTGCAGGAGGCCAAGCGTCAGCTCCATCTGGAAGCGGATTATTGCGCCGAGGCGGCCAGTATTGCTGAATATAATCGCTGCATCGGCGACGATGCCGGCTTCGAACTCCCCATGGTGGATAGCTCGCGGACCACCCCTGAGGTACTCACCATGTCCTTTGTCCCCGGAGTCCCGATTGAAACCCTCGCCGATGCTCCACGCCGGACCCGTAATCAGGTTGCGACGCGGCTGCTGACCCTGGCCTTGAAGGAGGTGTTTGAGTGGGGACTGGTGCAGACTGACGCCAATTTTGGCAACTACCGTTACCAATCCGAACAGGACCGCATCGGACTACTCGATTTCGGCGCAACACGGCGCTATACCGGTGATTTTACTACTTCTTTTCGCCGTATGCTGGGTGCGGCACGAGCGGGTAATGTCTCTGCTATCGAGGCTCATGCCGTGGAGTTGGGTTACCTGCGCGCTGATGAGGCCGCGCCTTACCGTCAGGGGCTATGCGAGATGATCAGCGCGGTTGCCGAGCCCATGCGACACCAGGGCCCATTCGATTTCGGCAGCTCCGACCTGTCACGAAGGATCGCGGAACTCGCCATAGCCCTGAGACTGCATCAACAGTACATGCACCTGCCGCCAACCGACGTGCTGTTCCTGCACCGCAAATTTGCTGGCACCTATCTGCTGTGTGCCCGGTTGCGGGCACAGGTCGACGTGGGCAGTCTGGTGACACCTTATATCGAACAACCGGCTCGCCCTGCCTCCGAATAGGAATGATTTCACTGCGCGCTGGCAGAAAACCAGAATGCGGCGCCCCGCTCTGCTTTTGTCAACAGGTCTGAAAGCGTGGAATGCGCCTCAGCCTGTTGCAGGCTCTCATCACGGCACCAGGCTCGCAGGGTTGCCAGAAAAATTCCGGTGAGTACGAGTTCCTCAATCTGTCTGCGCCGGCCACCGGCATGCAGTCCGGCCGCGTCGCGCCAGAATTGGATAAGACCTGACAAATCGAAGACCATGGGTACCCAATGATGGATGTGCGGCGGATGCAGCTTGGATCTCAACATCTGGGCGGTTACCTGGCGGTATGGCGCAAGGGCTTCAAACCAACGCCAGATAATGCATTCCAGGCGCTCCTTGACAGGTAAAGTCTCGACACTTTCGGGCTCCAGGGAGAGCATTTCCTCCAGCGCCCGCGCAAACCAGGCATCAGCGATGGCGTTGGTATCCGCGTAATAGCGGCGAATGCCGTTTACGGACGCACCACAACGGTTGGCCAACGCCACCAGACCGAGGTCATACCAGTTATCCTCCTCCTGAGCCAGTTCCAGCGCTGCAGCGAGTATGCGGTCGGCGTCCAGAGCCTCTGAGCTCTGCTTTGCATGTTGTAGACTTTCATTCATAACACTGTTCCCAGTGCAGTTAATGCAGGATACTAGATCAGGGTGGTTGACGGCCGGGCCGCTGATAGCGGACAAGCTGCATGAAAGGCAAAACCCATTCCCTGCCGGCCGCGGTTCCTGCTTGTCGCGCTCACCAATAATAACATCAACACAGGGATAGCAGCGACAAAAGCCCATTTTGTGACTGGCTTGTAATCGGCGTTTTTCGGTTGCTCTATCAACGTACACTCGTAGAATAATTGCGGGTTCAGGCAGCTGTCTGCGCGCACGCCCGAACGCAGGTCTGTGCCGAAAGGGTACGACGGTCGATATAGCCTCTCTCAAATCGTCCGGGTTCAATCCGCCAGCAAGGAAGTTAGATCTCAGTGAAAAGTCTGGATATTCGAAGCTCAGGGTGATGCGGGGAAGCGCCGTTTTTCTGGCCCGGAAGTACTGAAGCAGTGTTGGCTTGACTGGGGCAGGCTCGACACCGGAACAATGCGCCTCCTTGCCGTTTATTTTCTCCAGTTTCTTCCTTACTCCTTCTCCTGCCAAAAGCGATATTCCGGCAGCTGCCATTTTTTCCCGCGCAGCAGCCGCCGCAAACCTTTCCGAATTTCCGACATTTCCTTGTATTCCGTCTTTGGCTTGATGAGTTCAAGCGGTGATATCTTGTCCACATCGCCCATTATTTTCTCGACGGGCGAGGCACTGTGGTACGCAAAAAAATCCGGCAGGACCTGTTTCTTGAATTCCTCAAAGTGATGATAATGGAAGATATAGTCGTCACATTCCAGCACTTCAGCGGTACTCTGGAAATACCAGGATACGCCCAGCTGCTCTGTGACCCATATTTTTGTGGCCGGGTAGAACACGTCGATAAAGTTAAGCACGTTATCGATAAACCCCTGCGTGCCGCTGGTAAAACCGATCGCCCCGGAATTATACATGGCCACGTCGGTGCCGATAGTGATGCCCTTCGCGGCCAGCAGTTCAGCATTGTTCTCGATGCCGGCCTTGACCTTCTTGCCGGTCCGGCTGCGCTTCGCCATTTGGTTAATATTTCCCTCGAATTTGTGCAAAATCAAATAACCCTGCTCCAGTTTTTCGAACAGCTCTTCAACAGGCTTCAGGTAACAGGTATCAAGATCGACAAACAGGAAATTTCCCTCATACTGCGCCAATGCGCTTTTCAGAACTTCAATTTTTATGCGCGGGATATACTCCAGGCCATTTTGAAAGTGCGTAATCTGATCCTGGCTAAGGGCATTGATAACCACAGAATCTGGCAACCTGGCGGTAAAATAGTCCGCGGCATCGGTAAACAAAATAATCCCGGGCGCTGCCTGCTCACCGTATGCCTTGTAAAACGAAGCCAGCGAATACATGAGTTGGTAGCGGTAGAGCTCTTTGCCAACGCACAAATAAATCAAATAGTTATTGTCTCTCATGGAATACTCCGCGCCGCCTGAATGGACTGAAACTCACTGCTAACCCCACGTTTCGCACTGCAACCCGCGCGCGCTCGCTAACCGGGCAGCTACACTCCAAAACAACAACCGCGTCGAGAAATTTTACCGTTCACCC
>CAMYKE010000175.1:0-1689 GCA_947258895.1 uncultured Pseudomonadales bacterium
CGGCCCCCCGCAGGTAGCGGGATAGCGCGCCTCACCCCGGTAACCTTGCCTCGGTGCCATGCGTCGCTGCGAGCTACCGGCCGCCCCAACACGATTGCCGTCAAGACCTGCGCGGGATGGGGGCTATTTGCGCGCATCTGGTCGAGCACCACGAAGGGTGGCGCCATCATCAAACACATCATTGGCGGACAGATAATGCGCGAACAGCAGGTTTTCAACCTCCTGGATGGCCTGCTCGACGAGCGTCCAGTACACGTCAATCGTGTCCGTGGCGAGATCAAAAATCCTTGAGCCATCCACATCGATTTGCTGCGCACCGAGAATGCCGGTTTCAATCATACCCAGCAGATATTCCAGGTTCAGGTGCTGGGCACGAATTGCGGGGATCCCCGGCAGCGAGGAAAAAGCGCCCCGTAACTGACCCAACACAGCATATAATCGCGGAGATTCCCTGCCAATCTTCTTGTGGAGAAATGAGATCCTGATATGGCAATCGTGGTCACAGGCGCCGGAAAACGCGACATGGGTCGCCAGACCGCGCAGCTTGGCGAGCAACTCAATATGTTCCGGGACATCAAACAGCAAGGTGGTGGTGCCCTTGCCAAGCCCACTGCCTGACGTAATCGCAGCGGAGGTTAGTATCCACTGCGTGATCTCGTCCCTGGTCAACCTGCCCAGGGTATCGATAAGGTGGCAATGAAATTCATAGTTATTGACCACCGTATCCAGTTGCCAGCCATCGGCTATTGCCTGCCACTCTCCAACTGCCGCCGACAGTCCGCCCGAGTGAAACAGCTGCTTACGGCTTTCCAGGCAGGACAGCAGGCCAAACAGCTTTGCGACCTGCTGTTGCAGCGACTCCGCCAGGGGCAGGAATCTCACTTCACCGTTGATACAGGCAATGGTGGCACCCCGGTGTTTCTGGATTGCCCTGGTGAGGCGACTCAATACTTTGGCGGCCTGGATACTGTCGAACTGCCTAAGTAAAAATTCAGTGGCCGTGCTCCCGGCCCCGGTACGTTCAGACGATTGCAATGCGAATACGGTTTTCGGCATAATCTCGCGCCAGTTGGATCAACAAGGTCAGGTTTTTCTCATGCTCCCGATTGTTGCGGCACCTAGAACTTGGCGCCGACCCACATCCACAGCTTGTCGACATCTCCGGCGCCGTTGAAGCCATCGTCCGAATATGCCGCGTACTTGATGCCAACGTTGTAGTTCTTGGCAAACGCCATGCTGGCAACTACATCCAGTTCGCTGCCGTAGTCCAGTGAACCTTCATCAGAACTGAAGTCATGGTAGACGGTCTTGAGGGCGACGGGTCCCACCTTGCTGCCAATCGAAACATAGGTGTCTTCGAGGCCGTTCGGCATGGCCGTCGGTGTGAAGGTGCCACCCAGAAATACATCGCCCCAGCCGTTGAACTTGTGCAGGGTAGCCAGCGGAGTTGAAAAGCTTGCCGCGCCATCATCCGAGCCCAGCACTTCGTAGCCGACCTTGGTGGTCACGCCGGACAGCGTCACGCCAATCTCGGCCAGCAGGTAATCGGTATCGTATTCCACACCGCCTTGGGTGGATTCCTGCGTGGCGCCTTCCAGGGCGTAATGGAACGTCAGGCTATTCACGGATTTCTTGCCCGCGAAGCTCGCACCATAGGTATCCGACTCCCGCACCAGGGTCTCGTCATCC
>CAMYKE010000175.1:1695-6266 GCA_947258895.1 uncultured Pseudomonadales bacterium
CAGGTAGGCGTAGCCAACCAGCTTGCCGAACGGCGTGGCATAGGACACATTGACCAGGTTATCAGCAGAGTCCGCATCGGCGGTTTCGCCAAAGATTCGGTTTCGCTTGTAGATATGTGTCAGGTCGACATTGAGGCCCTTGGCCGGAGTAAATTGCACTCGCGCGGCGTCAAAGGTCTGGCGATCCTGGCGCCAGCCGACGTGACCGACATGGCGGTGTCCGTCTAGCGTGATTACCTGGCGGCCCACCTTGGCGGTCACGTCATCGGTCTTGTATTGGAGGTAGGCCTGGTCGACTTCGGTCACTTCCGGGTCCGGGATCAAACCGTTCTCGTCATCGACGCCGAAGAGATCACGCACGTCTTCGACTTCTGCAAAAACCGAAAAGCCGTTGTAATCGCCCGTCGTGTAGCCCATACGGCTCCTGAGGGTCATGCCATCGCTATCGGAAACGTCGGTCTCAACGTCTTCGTACCGCATGTTGAAATCGAAGCTGGCCTTACCGCCGGTTACCGCTTCGGCGATCGTGTCCGCCGCAAAAGCGGCCGGGCTGGCGAGCCCCCCGGCAATGGCTGCACTGAGCAATCCGAGTTTGAAATTTTTCATATGACAGTTCTCCTGTAGTGTTTGTAAAGTTGCTATAAGATAATAAATATTGCTGGTTAAGCAGGTCCCGGAACCGCTATGCGGCCTCGCTCGACTTACGATCGGAGCCACTGTCCTGCGAGGTGTTACTGGACAAGGTCTCGACCTTGCGCTGCTTCTCATAGAGAAACCTGAGTACCTCGGATCGCAAATGGGTGTACTCCGCATCCTCAGCGAGCGCCAGGCGATCCCGCGGCCGCTTCAGGCCGATTTCCAGAATCTCGCCAATAGTCGCGGCCGGGCCGTTCGTCATCATCACGATGCGATCGGAAAGCAGCACCGCCTCATCGACGTCATGGGTGATCATGATTACCGTGTTGTTCAACTCGTTCTGGATCTCCATCAGGGAATCCTGCATGTGGGCCCGGGTCAATGCGTCCAGTGCCCCGAAGGGTTCGTCCATCAGCAGGATATCGGGCTGCATCGCGAGCGCCCGGGCGATACCGACGCGCTGCTTCATACCCCCGGAAATCTCGTCGGGTCGCTTGTGCATCGCGTGATCCATGTGCACCAGGTGCAGGTTATGCTCGATCCACTCCTTCATTTCGGCCTTGGTTTTGGATTTGCCAAACACCTGTTTCACCGCCAGTTCCACGTTCTGGTAGGCGGTCAGCCAGGGCAACAGGGAGTGATTCTGGAACACCACCGCACGCTCAGGGCCGGGTTCGGTGACTTCCTTGCCGTGCAGTGCAACCCCGCCTCTGGTGGCCTGGTACAAACCGGCAACCACGTTCAGCACCGTGGATTTGCCACAGCCCGAGTGGCCGATCAGCGTTACGAACTCGCCCTTGTCGATCTTTAACGCCACATCCTTGAGGGCCGTAAACGGTCCTTTGGGCGTGGGAAACACCATGTCGATGTGGCTGATATCGAGTATTGGATTCATCTCTGTAATCTCCTCTGTGTATCCGGTAGCACTAGCGGGTAGCGCTGGACTTGTCCCACGAAACCAGGCGCTGCAATTGCAACATGCCACGATCAAGCAGGAAGCCAATAAAGCCGATCACCAGAATGGCGGCCATGATACGGCTCAGTGAGTCCGAACTGCCGTTCTGGAATTCGTCCCAGACGAACTTGCCCAGCCCGGGGTTTTGCGCGAGCATCTCCGCCGCAATCAGCACCATCCAGGCGATACCCAGCGACAACCTCATGCCGGTAAAAATCATCGGGATCGCCGCCGGCAGCACAATCTTTTGCACGTGCCTGAGCGCTGGCAATCGCAGCACTTTGCTCACGTTCACCAGGTCGCTGTCCAGTGAGGCGGCTCCTACCGAGGTGTTGATCAGCATCGGCCACAGGCAACACAGGGTTACCGTAATCATCGAGACGATAAACGACTTGGGTACCACCGGGTCGGGTGTCGCATAAAGCGCGCTGACCACCATGGTCACCAGTGGCAACCAGGCCAGGGGGGAAACCGGCTTGAAAACCTGGATGACCGGGTTGCAGGCCGTATTCAGCCCCTTGCTCAAACCGATCGCGATGCCCAGGGGAATGGCTACCACTGCCGCCAGCAGGAACCCGCTCATTACCGTGATCAGGCTCGTAACGATCTGGTCGAGAAACGTTTCCTTGCCGGTGTAGGCCCTGATTCTCGGCACGTAATCCGGATCCACAGCCACCCGCTTCGCGTTGCGTACTTCCTGCCGCTCATAGAATGCTGCCTCCTTGGCGCGTTCGGTGGTGTGTTCCGTGTAGAGCGATTCGAACTGCTCCCAGACCGCGCTCGGACCGGGGAATTTGCCCAGCGAGGTGTCGATATTTTCTGCGGCACTGGCCCACAGCAGCAGGAACACCAGGATTCCGGCCAGCGGCAAGGCTACCGCCGTTACGGCTTTCGCGGCGACATCCTTGAGGACAAGGTCCTTCAGCAGGCCGGGGGCTTGTAAACGTTCCGTCAATTTCCGGAACTGTACAGTTGCTGGCATCATGGTGTTATCTTCCTCATGTATGGCCCTGACAGGGTTCATAGCGAGACCTATATCCTGTCGCCCTGCTTCAGGCCGATCGCAAACTTGTTGATATATTCGTTAGGCTTGCTGCCGTCGTACACGATGTCATCGATAAAGTGTGTTTGCGGCGGCTTGAAGCCGGTTTCGTTTTTCAGGTCCGGGAAGCCACTGGCAGGCGCGAGACCTTCATCGATCAGCGACCGGGCGGCCTTGGCGTAGATATCGGGACGATAGACTTTCGCCGCGAGTTCCTTGTACCAGGCATCGCTCTGGTCTTCGGCAATCTGGCCCCACCGGCGCATCTGGGTGAGATACCAGATCGCATCCGAGTAGTAGGGATAGGTCGCGTTGTAGCGGAAGAAAACATTGAAGTCGGGCACGTCACGCTTGTCACCCTTCTCATACTCGAAGGTACCGGTCATGCTGTTCGCGATCACGTCGTAATCGGCGCCCACGTAGTTGGACTGCGACAGGATCTTCACCGCCGCCGGGCGGTTGGCGTTGTTATTCTCGTCCAGCCAGATGGCAGCGCGGATCAGGGCCCGGGTCAGGCGAATCGTGGTGTTGGGGTACTTCTCGGCAAATTCGGCGGTTATACCGAAGACTTTCTCGGGGTTATCCTTCCAGATTTCATAATCGGTCACCACCGGCACCCCGATACCCTTGAATACCGCCTGCTGGTTCCAGGGCTCACCAACGCAATATCCGTAGATCGTGCCCGCTTCCAGGGTCGCCGGCATCTGCGGCGGAGGCGTGACCGATAACAGTGCGTCTGCATCTATCTGGCCCGAAATGTCGCCCTTGAGGGGTGCATAGTATCCGGGATGGATGCCGCCGGCCGCCAGCCAGTAGCGCAACTCGTAGTTATGCGTGGATGCGGGGAATACCATACCCATGTTAAAGGGCTTGCCGTCTTCCTTGTACTTCTCAACGACCGGCTTTAGGGCATCCGCCTTGATCGGGTGCACTGGACGACCATCCGCCATCTTGGGAATGTTCGGCTTCATCTGTTCCCATATAGCATTGGAAACGGTAATGCCGTTGCCATTGAGGTCCATCGAAAACGGGGTGATGATGTGCGCCTTGGTGCCGAAACCCATCGTCGCGGCGATCGGCTGGCCGGCAAGCATGTGTGCTCCGTCCAGGCGCCCGTCGATCACACCATCGAGAAGTACCTTCCAGTTCGCCTGGGCTTCGATCGTGACATACAGCCCCTCATCCTCGAAGTAACCGTTCTCGTAGGCGATCGCGATCGGGGCCATGTCCGTCAACTTGATGAAGCCAAACGTCAGTTCCTCCTTCTCCGGCCAACCCAGTTTCTCTGCCCGGACATTGGCTCCCGCGAGCAACACACAGGCCATAGCCGTCAATGCAGCGACCCGGAAAACCTGGCGCTTCGCTTGCCCGAAGAATGCGGTAAATTTACGTTCAGTGCACAACATCTATCTGTCTCCAGTAATAAGTAACTCTGGGGTAGTGCACTTCAATAACCGTGCCAATTTAAAAAAAATTATAATAAACAGCTAGTTATACTGAATTGCAAGGCAGGGGGCCGAACCGGGACCTGGCGGGCGAACCAATTTGGAGCCCATTTTTGTTGCGCTGCACAATAAAAGTGCGGCGGAGTTGAACGCGTGCGGGAGCAGGCGCACGGTTTGGGTGCACAAGCGCCGACTGTGGAGCGAGGCGAGCATGCGCCCCCGGATGGGGCGCCACAGCGGCACGGTAATAATTACTTCAAACGGGCCGGAAGGACACTGTCAGCGGGGGATTCCTGGCACCCCGGGTGACACCCGGGAATATCCGCGGGCAGTGGCAGCGGCCGGGCAACCGGGAAATGCGTAGTGACTGTGAGTGGGCAACCCCGAAGGGTACCAGCCGCCATATCTCACCGATTTTTGGAATTATCGCCGAGAGATTGTGCGTTGTACGGGATTTTCCGACGAAGGGGATAGCCGTCGCTATAGCCGCAGG